>JBCCLQ010000074.1:0-8640 GCA_039026795.1 Pseudomonadota bacterium | reverse complement strand
CCGGAGCCGATTACGATGACGTCATATGATTTTTCAGACATGATTATTCCACAGAATTATTTGAAATTGTTGATATTTTCAGGATTACTAATGATCCTATAGGTATAGGAAGTCCATAGATTTTTCCAGTCCAAATAAAATTTTTCCTAAATTGCTCAAAAATAATTGACATAAGTTTATATTTTGCATAGTAATAGTTCAAATAATTTATAGTTTGGGTGTTGATATGGGTGTAATTGTAACCGAATTTACTCTGGCACGAGATGCGAGAGATGTTATTGAGGCGTGTGTTATCCAGAACAGAACTGCGCTTACTAATGCACGAACACCAGAAGAAATAAGCCCAATCCTTGATAAGGTATGGCCTCTTCTCCCTGGCGACCTTCGCAAAGATATTGAAGACTTTCATAGCGGAAAAACAGACATAACGGTCTTTCGCGGAGGATCTGCTGTTGCGAATGGTGAAGAAGTTATGCCGACACCACCTAGAAAAGAAGCACCAGGTTACGAAGAACAATTGCTTTATGCCCCTACAATGGCTTTGTTTTCAGCACTCATGAATGTAAGGCCCGTTCGGACGGCAGAGGGCACAATCATGTTCAATCACGTCATACCTGACGCACCACAAGCCAAATTTGATGTGCACAGCACAGGTAGAGATCTGAAAATGCATGTAGATAGTATGTATTACAGAGAAATGCCTGGTGTAATAGGCTTGTTCTGTAATAGAGGGCAAGAAGGTGCAAACACCCGGTTTATAAAGATTGATGATATTTTATCTGAACTAGATGAAGAAACTATCGCAGAACTCAGAAAACCTCAATTTGGTTTCACAGAGGGTGTCGATTTAAGAGCACGTGCTGGAAATCCTTTTGGGGTCTCACGTGAGGGAGCACCGGAAGTTATCGATGTACCCTACTCTCTTTTGGACGGCGATAAGCTTCGCTATTCACAAGATAGTATTGGTTTAAACATACGAGCAAAGCAGGCTTTAGAGGCACTCAATGCTGCCATTAAGGAGAGTAAAACAACTGATATTAACCTTCAAACTGGTGATATAGCCTTTCAAAGAAACGATCGACTGGTTCACGGAAGATCTCCTTTCGAATTCACAGATAACCCAGCGAAAAAACGTTGGTTAATGAGAATGACAGGTCATTACGGATTACAAGCAACATAGATTAAGGAATAACAATCATGCGCATTATGTCCTTGATGAACGTTACAAATGGTGATCGATGCGGCGCAGACTCAGGCTGGATTTTTAACAATCTTATAGCGGAAGAATTCATTCGCGCCGGACATGAATTTATTTTTGTAGGACCAACTCCGTTGAAAGAAGGTTTAGGAACAAATGTACCTTATGACTTCGGAGGCAATAAATATTCTATTCGCTTTGATTTTAATCTAGATGATTTTATTAGAATAATTAATGAGCATGACCCTGATGTCATATTAGCCAATCAATTAGAAATTGTACCCCAATTACGTGCGGCTTCTACTTTAGGCCCAAACAGAGCAAAGATTTTTGGATATGCTCATTATATCCCATGGTGGTCAGAACCAGACAAACCAATGGTTACGGACCCTTCGCAAAATACGAATGGAATTTCCCGATTGGTTGTAAATGCCTTTATGAACGGTGTCGATGAATGCGATGGTGTATTTACTCACAGTGAAACTTCCCAAAATTTTTTACGCTTAGGTTTTCAAACATTTGGAAGAACAATAAAAACACCATTAGGTATGGTACCACCACCATATGATCCGTTTTTAAATGAAACGACTGATCATACACATTCAAGTGGAGCCGTCACAGCTTTATACGGGCATCGGTTATATCAGCATTATGGAAGTGAATATTTTGCAAACGAGATTGCGCCAAGATTAACGGAATTGGGTATCAATGTAAGAGTTATGGATGTTTTGGGTAAACGGTCAGAAGAAAGAAGAAAATTAGATCCATATCCCGAACAAATCAGAGACAGGCTTGCCCAAATTGAAGGCGTAGAAATTTGCACCTCTGGCTGCAAAAGAAAAAATTATAGAGATAGCATACAAGAATCTACTTTTGGCATTGCTCCGCTTAGACCTGGGACACCATGGTCTATGTCCTGCATTGATATGATGGCAGCAGGAAAGCCAATGATCGCGCCAAATATTTCATGGTACGCTGAGGCTTTACCAGAAAATCTTAGGTTTAACCCAGATAAACCAGACGAAATTCAAGGTATAGCGCTTCGTTTAATGGAAAATCCAAGTTTCTATACTGAAATGTCTAGAGAATGTCTTGAGAGGACAAGAAATCTCGCCCCCAGCAACATAGCCGGAACAATGTTGACAAACTTTGCCATGAGCACTGGTATGGGTCAATTTGCGATTATGCGCTCAGTCAAAACAAAGTCTTGTAAAAAATACGCTAAGTAAATATCTTTTTTAAGTATGATTACGCCTTTTCAAGCCATGCAGGCTGCTGTTGATATCCTTCAAGACAGCCCCCACCCCAAAAATAAAATCGCGTGCACGGTATTCAACGATGCTTATAGCGTATCACGCACCAATCACTGGCCAGCGATCATAGAAGAAAAGCTGGGACGCGATATCCGCATCGGCAATTCATCGGGTACAATTCACGCCGAAACCTCTGCACTGACAAGTGCGTGGAATGACGGTATACCGACGGACGGTATGAGCCTGTGCGTAAGTGATCCGTTTTGTCCGAATTGTGCAAAGAATATCGCAGAGGCCGGGATCAAAACGATTTACATTGATCATAAAGGTTTCAAAAAAGATTTCTTTGCGCGGCGGTCCGATCATTTTGAAAACATGTCGATGCAGATATGTGAAAAAGCGGGGATTAGCGTTTATGAGCTTTGGCGCAAGGATGAAAAAATCGTACCGATTTTTATGGCGCCCGAAGATTACAAAGCGCCAAATGACAGCCCGATCACAGCCGATGAGATTGATACCCCCGATGAGGCAACGTTTCAAAATGTGATTGCCGGTGCTAGCGCGTTACACAACCGCCGAAAATTTACAGTGGCATTTGCACAAAAACCAGAAGGTGGAACAGTTTGCCTGATTGCGCGTGCACATGCTGTTGTCGGTTTCAGCATGCAAGATCCGCAAGATGCCGTGCATATTGAAAACCCGCAAGGTAAGTATTCGTTTATTCAGGAACCCGTGAACCGCATGTTGATGCACATGGTACGATATGGATATCGCCTGCAAGAAGGAGCGTTTTACTGCTCACAAGTGCCTACAGCACGTGAACAGGTGAACCTAGTTGGAGCAGGCATAAAACGTATTACAGTTGGTGATATGGGCCGATATCGCGGCGCGAATTCACTGGCAGCAATGGAATTGCTAAGTCAGCACGATATTCTGGATTACTCCTAAATATCCAACAGCAAGCGCTGCGGATCTTCGATCGCTTCTTTGATACGAACCAGGAATGTCACAGCTTCTTTACCATCAATGATACGGTGATCATAAGAAAGCGCCAGATACATCATTGGGCGCACCTCAACCGAACCATCCGGCATAGCCATTGGACGCTGTTGAATTTTGTGCATTCCCAAAATACCGGATTGCGGCGGGTTCAAAATAGGCGTGGACATGAGCGAACCAAAGATACCACCATTGGTGATGGTAAATGTTCCGCCAGTCATATCGGCGATACCGATTTTACCTTCGCGCGCACGTGTACCAAGATCAATTATATCTTTTTCGATATCAGCCATGGATTTGCCTTCACAATCGCGGACGACAGGAACAATCAAACCCTGAGGCGTGCTCATCGCAACGGAAATATCGTAGTAATTTTTATAAACGATTTCATCGCCATCAATTTCGGCATTCACCGCCGGCAGCTCTTTCAGCGCGTTCACAGACGCCTTGACAAAGAACGACATGAAACCGAGCTTCACGCCGTGTTTCTTTTCAAACTTGTCTTTGTAATCTTTACGCAAATCCATGACTGCGCCCATATCCACTTCGTTAAATGTGGTCAGCATGGCGGCTGTGTTTTGTGCTTCTTTCAAACGAGAAGCAATAGATTGGCGCAAGCGTGTCATTTTCACACGCTCTTCGCGCTCGCCCGGAACACGTTGTACAGGCGCAGGTGCCTCAACAGGATGCGTTGTTACTTTTTCATGGGCCGGTTTTTCAGCAGCAGACCCTTGACCATCAATAAATTTCTGAACGTCTTCTTTTGTTAGGCGACCATCCTTACCTGTTCCGGTAATTTTAGATGCATCCAGGTTGTGATCATTGACCATTTTCAAAACGGCAGGAGAGAGTTTGTGATCATCTTCTGATTTCTCAGGAGCAGGCGCTGGCGCCGCTGCTTTGGGCTCTTCTTTCTTCTTTTCTTCTTTCGGTGCGGAGTCATTGGCAGCTGAGCCCTCACCGATTTCACCCAAAATAGCACCGACTTCGACATTCTCGCCTTCGCCGACTGTGATTTTGCTAATCACACCATCCTGAGGTGCGTTGACTTCCAAAGTGACCTTATCGGTCTCAAGCTCAACAATCGGCTCATCAGCAGAGACCGACTCGCCTTCCTTTTTTAACCATTGGGCGACAGTCGCCTCGGATACGGATTCACCTAAAGTCGGAACTAGAATTTCTGCCATGATATGTTCGCTTTCTGCTTTTGTAGTCTTCAGTTCATTAATTATTCTATGCTTAGTGCCTCGTCAACCAGTTTGGCTTGCTCTTCCATGTGGCGCTTATTCAGGCCTGTTGCAGGAGAAGCAGCTTCAGGACGGCCGACATAACGCGGGCGTTTGGTTGCATGATCCATAGCATTGAGTGTGGCTTCCAGACGCGATTCAATGAACTGCCAATAGCCCATGTTTTTCGGCTCTTCCTGACACCAGACAATGTCTGCACCCGGGAAGTTTGCAAGTTCCTGCTTTAAAGAGTTCATCGGGAACGGATAAAGCTGTTCGACACGCATGAGATAAACATCTTCTTTTTCACGATCACGGCGTTCCTGTAACAGATCGTAGTAGACTTTACCTGTACAGAGCACGACGCGTTTTACTTTTTTGGATTTGAGCAATTGATCATGATCGTCATCCCAGAGCACACGGTGGAAGGGCTGGTCCGTAAAAGCTTCGGCCTTTGATACGGCAAGTTTATGACGCAAAAGAGATTTTGGTGTCAGCATCACCAATGGCTTCCTGAAATCGCGGCGCATTTGACGGCGCAAAATATGGAAGTAGTTTGCAGGTGTTGTGCAGTTTGCGACTTGCCAGTTATCTTCGGCACAAGCAGCCAAGAAGCGCTCCGGCCTTGCCGAAGAGTGTTCTGGTCCCTGCCCTTCATAACCATGCGGTAGCAGTAGAACCAAGCCAGACATCCGCAACCATTTGGATTCACCGGATGCGATAAATTGATCCAGCATGACTTGAGCACCATTCACGAAATCTCCAAACTGCGCTTCCCACAAAACAAGTGTTTTCGGATCAGCGAGCGAGTATCCGTATTCAAAACCAAGTACAGCCATTTCAGAAAGTGGTGAGTCATGCACTTCGAAATGCGGCTCATCTGTAAATTCACGCAAAGGAATGTATTTCTTTTCGGTTTCCTGATCATATAAAATCGCATGACGTTGGGAAAATGTTCCACGGCCAACATCTTGACCTGACAGACGCACTTTGAAATCATCCTGAATGAGCGTTGCAAAGGCCATCGCTTCACCGGTTGCCCAATCAAAGCCTTCACCCGTTTCAAACATTTTTTTCTTCGCTGTCATTTGGCGGGCAAGTTTACTGTTGATTTTAAAGTCTTCAGGAACAGTTGTGATAATATCAGACAGTCCCTTTAGTCGATCTTTTTCAATCGAGGTTTCACCGCGTCGCGCTTCACCAGAGGCAACCTTCAAGCCTGTCCAAGCGCCTTCCAGGAAATCAGCTTTGTTCGGTTTATAGCTCTTGGTCGCTTCGAATGCTTCTTCCATATAAGTCATAAACTCATCGACCATTTCCTTGGCTTCGTCCTCGGACAGAACGCCTTCGCCAACCAGCTTGTCTGCATATTGCTGGCGCGTTGTGCGGTGAGATTTGATCTTTTTGTACATGATTGGCTGCGTAAAGGCAGGTTCATCCCCTTCATTGTGGCCGAAGCGCCGGTAACAGAACAAATCAATAACAACGTCTTTTTTGAATTGCTGACGGAATTCAGTCGCGATACGAGACACATGCACGACCGCTTCGGGATCATCACCATTCACATGAAAAATCGGAGCGGCCAGCATTTTCGCCATATCAGTCGGGTACGGTCCTGAGCGTCCATATTTTGGCATGGTCGTAAAACCAATCTGGTTATTAATGATGATATGAATTGTGCCGCCAACGCGATAACCCGGCAATTCGGAAATCATCAAAGTTTCAGCGACAATTCCCTGTCCTGCAAAAGCCGCATCACCGTGAAGTAAGAGAGGTAATACTTCATCACTTTGGCGATCTTCGCGCTGCACTTGCTTCGCACGCACCTTACCAATCACAACAGGATTCACAAATTCCAAATGAGATGGGTTTGCCGTCAGCGATAAGTGGATTGTATTGCCATCAAAGTCACGATCGCTTGATGTACCCAAGTGATATTTTACATCAGCAGAACCTAAAACATCGTCGGGTTGGGATGAGTTACCCTGAAATTCAGAGAACACGGCTGTAAATGGTTTACCCATTACATTGGTTAAAACATTCAAGCGACCGCGGTGCGCCATACCAAGAACGATCTCTTTCATACCCATTTGGCCGCCGCGCTTCATGATTTGCTCAATAGCGGGAATAAGAGCCTCCCCGCCATCAATACCGAAACGTTTCGTTCCTACATATTTGGTATTTAGAAAGTTTTCAAAGCCTTCCGCGGCAATCAGGCGCTGTAAAATCGCGCGCTTACCGTTGACTGTAAAATCTGTTTTATTTCCTGGTGCTTCAATGCGTTGCTGTATCCACGATTTTTCTTCGGGATCAGTCAGATGCAAGAACTCGACACCGATATTGTCACAGTAAATATCGCGCAAAGCCTTAATAATCTGACGCAAGGTTCCGGTTTCCATCCCCAATACGCCGTTCAGGAAAATCTCACGATCATAATCAGAGTCTTGAAAACCATAATGGCCGGGGTCTAATTCAGGATGATAAACTTTTTCTTTCAATTCCAGCGGATCGAGTTCCGCAATTAAGTGGCCACGCGCACGATACGCGCGGATAAGCATAAGCGCGCGTATTGAATCCAAAGTGGCGCTGCGCACCTCCTCTTGAGACATCGCACTCGCACGGCCATTGGTATTGGCCGCAGATTCAATCATGCTTGTTGTCGATTCAGGATTGCTGCCGGTGGCAGAGACAAAAGAGTTAAAGCCGTTTTTATCTTTACGGTTTTCAGGTGGCGTCCAACTGGCACCATGCAATTCGCGTAGCAGGCCTGCTTCATTGTCGTTCAAATCGCCAAAGAAGTCGCGCCAGCTTTGATCCACTTTTTCTGGGCTGTTCAAATACTCGCTATAAAGATGCGCAATATATTCAGAATTCACGCCGGTTAGAAATGTCATGTTCACAGACATTATGAAATCCCTCTTTCATTTATACAGATAATAATAGGTGAGCCGTGTTTGGAAGAAAAGCCCTAAGCGTCTAATGCTGTGCGTAATTTTTTCATCGCATCCTGTTCAGCCGGGCTCATATTATCCGGATCATCACTGAGCACATTCACTTTATCGGATATTTTATTCATCAGATTTCCGAAAAACGAAGGTTTTTCCTCGCTTTCAGCCTCTTCAAACTCGCCATACGCATGCGCTACGGCAGAAGCAACCGTCAGTAAACATTTGCGGTAATTTTGAGCGTTATCCTGTGGCAGGCGGTCGTCAATCAAAGCTGTCGCCTTTGCGATATCATCCATGAGTGTGTCGATCTGTTGTCCCCAGCCTGCCCAATGATCGGGATAAGTCAAAGTTTCCTGGACAACAGCAGAGGCAAAAGGCGTTTGTTTTTTATCGGCAGCGATTTGTTTCATCACAGCTTCCAGCGCGCGCTGTTCGCGTTCATCATCGCGATCTGTTGACGCATCATCATCAACCTGGCTCATCCATACACCGACACGGTATGGGAGAGAGACGAGCAAAATAATTTCTTCTTCGAGGAAATCAGTAAAAATAGACATATCAGACTTTCTTAACTCAGCGCATTATGGAGTTTAATCAGGGCCAAGCGCTCAGCCTTCGAGATATTCAAATGCTGGAAACGGTCATCGACACGTAAAGACGGAATAAATTGCGCCAGAGCATTCCGGATAGACTTTATGGCTTCACCCAGCGGGCTTTCGGTTGGGTATCCTGTGTTACCGGCCTCACGGAACGCCATGGCAACAGCAACGCCGATATCAATTAATGTTTCCTTCACCGACATAACGTCACTGGCTTGGTCAACCAAACCGATTAGAAGATCAGCAGCGTGTAAGCATTCATCAGGAACATCATCGAGGTTTTTACCCCATTGCAGCCACTCTTCTTTACGCGCAACGGTCTCTATCAGAATTTTTTGCATGATTTCGGATTTACAAAAATCCTGCTCAATTTCGACAATAATGTTGTGCAGGGTTTGAATTTCCCGCTCTTCGGCT
>JBCCLQ010000073.1:0-8694 GCA_039026795.1 Pseudomonadota bacterium | reverse complement strand
CCCGCGTGGCAACCAGGCAGCCTTAAGAAGTGCAGGGTCTTTTCGTGATGGCGGATTTGTGTTTACGGGTGATGTTGAGCCTGCAGGTGGTGGCCGCAAATCTGCATGGGTGATGGTAGTTGATCAGGTTGGTAAAGTTGTATGGCAACGCTACTACACAGGTGACTATAATTATATTGGCTATGATTTAATCGCTCATCCGGATGGGCGAACCGATATATTAATGTCAGGAAAGCCGCTTAAAAACAGGCGCAACCGCCCGCATGTTTATGTGCTGACCATTTCACCGCGCGGCTATTTGATGAATGCACGCGCTTATGTCGATGGTCAGGGCGCAGGTGCGCGGCGATTGGTTTTAGGGCCGAATGATTTCAGGTTCTTTGTTGGTACGGCGCAAACGGTTGTGCCTGATGATGTGCCGATTGAGGCGCGTCCACCATTTACATTTGATGCGTGGCTTGTGGGTTTGCCATCTCTTGATCCATATAATGACCCTTGCCTCGTCAACCCGCTTGATGATATTCGTCCGGTCGATAATGATCCATTCTAAAACCTACCAGATTAAAATTTCTGAAGAGCAGAGCGGCACTCGCATGGATAAGGCAATGGCGAGCACGATTGATGATTTATCGCGTTCACGGATCAAAGCTTTGATTGAAGCTGGGGATGTCACGGTTAACGGTATTGTGGAACAAGACGTATCGCAAAAAGTCACAACAGGTGATGTGATCAGTTGTCTTGTTCCCGAAGCGGAAACTGCCGAGCCTGAACCGGAAAATATTCCGCTGGATATCATCTATGAAGATGATGATTTGTTGGTGATCAATAAACAGGTCGGGCTGGTAGTTCATCCCGGTGCGGGTAATCCCAACGGCACATTGGTGAATGCCTTGCTGTATCATTGCGGTGATACCTTGTCGGGTATTGGCGGTGTGAAACGTCCCGGCATTGTGCATCGGCTGGATAAAGATACGAGTGGTCTTATGGTTGTTGCCAAAAACGATTCCACACATCAGGGCCTATCCGACCAGTTATCTGACCGATCTTTAAGCCGAACATACAAAGCGATTGTCTGGCGCGTGCCCATGCCGTTGAAAGGTGTCGTTGATCAGCCGATAGGCCGCCATCCGACCAACCGACAGAAAATGGCCATTGGCGGAGCAGGCAAGCGTGAGGCGAGAACCCATTATCACATGTTGGAAAACTTCCATGACGCTTTATCTTTGCTGGAATGCAAACTGGAAAGCGGACGCACGCATCAAATTCGGGTGCATATGACTCATATTCGTCATCCGTTGGTAGGCGATCCGGTTTACGGCCTGCAACAAACGGAAGCACGTTCGATCCTGAAGAAAGGTGGGTATGAAGAAGAGACGATAGAGGCCGTTTTGGGCTTTGGTCGTCAGGCGTTGCATGCAGCAGATATTGCCCTCATACACCCTGCAAAGGGTGAAGAAATGGCCTTTTCTGCGTCATGGCCCAATGATATGCAGAATCTACATAAACTATTGAAATAATTAATTTATTTTGTGATTCTGTCCGCAAATTTGCACAAATATAAAATTTTATGTAAATTATAAGTATAGAGATTTATTTAGCCTGTTGTAGCTCCTAGGATGAGAGCAAAACGGCTAAGGGAACGACTACAGCTTATTTGACGACGAAGGTTTACGCTTAACCGATCTGGTACCCATACTTAATACCGCCCTTAAAAAGGCGGTTTTTTTTGTCTTGTTGTTTGCTTTTTGGCCTTCAATGACTATAAATGTGCCCCAACGCAAACATTTATAGAAGATAATGAGTATGACCCAATCAACGCTTCAGTCTCCTACTGACAATCCGGCTTTTGATAACCATGAACAGGTGCATCGCTTTGTTCTGGATGAAAGCAAAGACATTGTAGCTTATATCGCCGTTCACAATACGGCGCTTGGGCCTGCCTTGGGTGGTTGCCGCATTAAGAAATATGCGAGTGAAGCAGATGCGCTTTATGATGTTTTGCGTCTCTCTCGTGGCATGACATATAAAAATGCAATGGCAGGTTTGCCACTTGGCGGGGGTAAAGCAGTTATCATTGCTGATCCGCAAACAGAAAAAACACCAGAACTGATGCAGAAATTCGGTGAGTGTGTTCAAAGCCTGAATGGTGCATATGTTACAGCCGAAGATAGTGGTACGACAGAAGAGGATATGGAGAATATCCTGAAGTCGACTAGTTTTGTAACTGGTTTGCGTCCGGCCTTATTGAAGGAAAAAGGTTTCGATACATTGGGTGGTAACCCATCACCATTAACAGCACTGGGTTGTTTTGAGGGGATTAAAGCGGCTGTGCTCCATCGGTATGACCGCACAGACTTAAAAGGACTTAAAGCTTCTATTCAGGGTGTTGGTGCAGTCGGACTGTCTTTGGCAGAATTGTTGTACAGTGCGGGTGTTGAACTGACGATTGCTGATATCAATGAATTGAACATCAAAAAAGCGACAAATGTATTAAAGGGTGTGAGTGTTGTGCGCGCCGATGAAATTTACGCTGTAAACGCTGAAATTTTTGTACCCTGCGCGCTGGGTGGTGTTTTGAATGAAGATACAATTCCGCAATTAACGTCCGAGATTATAGCAGGCCCTGCAAACAACCAGTTGGCAAAAAGTAAACACGGCGAAATGCTGGCTGCGCAGAATATTACGTATGTTCCTGATTACGTGATCAACTCCGGCGGTGTGATTTGTGTGGGCTATGAATATTTCATGACATCCGGTCATAATCCTTATGAATTAACACTGACCGAATACGCGATGACTCAGCATGTATGCGGTATCGGTAACGCGGTGAGTGAAATTCTATCCTATGCGAAAACCAATCATATCAATCCGGGTAAGGCCGCAGATGCTTTGGCAGAAGAAAAGTTTGGTAGCGGGACTAATTCAAAATCTCAGTCCAGTGCTGCGTAATCCCGCGATAGGATAACGGTTCGGTTACGTCATACAACGATACAGGTTTATCAATTTTTTGTCCTGAATCACGCCCCAATGGAGTAGCATTCAAACGGATCTCGCTACCCTTGCCCAGATATTTGACGTTGCCGATGGGAACACTGAAATTCAAACCGCTATAAAGATGTGTTTGCGATCCGAATACATCGAAATCCGCTTTATCCGTTGTGGTCACAAAGCCTTTAATTTTTGATCCGTTGTTAAAGCGTTTTTCTAAGGCAATAGTCGCACCTATATCTTCGGCCAGATAGCGACCGATTTGCGCATGCACTGTTAGAGTCGCATTCGGCACTTCATAGAATGCATTCAAATGCCCGCTTAAAATTCTATCACCATTCAAACCCAAATTGAATTTCTGTGTCGGATCGCGTTTGAAGGCCTGCCAGGCTTCAGCGCCAAACCCGTAGGTTTTACCAAACGGGCGGTAGAGAATCTCTCCGCCAAACCCTGCGTACATTTCTTCCAGAAGACCAAAGCTAAGCGAGGTATGAATATCCGTATCGATTGTTTTAAACCAGCTCATGTAAGAGCGGTCGAGAGAAAATGTTTCATCGGTAAAAAGATTGACATCACTGCGAACGGGTAGGGTGCTTCGAGGGCGAAAATCCCGTATCCGATGGAGATTATCTCTGATGTTGAAGCGGACTTGTGCGCCTGCCGTTAAATGGCCGCCCAGAAAATTTGTATGCACGTCACGCACTTCATCTGCCAGAATGGCAGTGCGGTAAATCACGCCTGTATCTTCTTCAGATAAGCTGACATCGTTATCGAGGATTAGGCGTAAGTTCCACTTTTTATCTGTATATGAAGAGATCACATCGTGATCTGATTGATTATCGATTGAAGCGTTCCGCCAAATTTCCTGCGGGCTACCTTGCGTGTTTAACAGTGCTGTCTCAAGATCACGGCGGATGAGTGTGACCGACGGTCCGCGTAAACCGCGATGAGATAACCCAATGCTGAGTGATTCTGTATTTTTAGGACTGTCGTTGGCCATGTGGCGAGCCGCACGCCCAATCTGTAATGCTGTTGGTTTGTTTTCATCCAGGCGGATATTTGCGTGCGTGTTTGTATCCTCGTAAACAGCGTTGAGTAGATAGAGGTCTTCATTGCGTGCATTGCGTTCGATATCTAACGCATTCACTATATCTGTTCTATCGGGTTTCAATGGTGTGGCTTGGGATTTTTTATACCCACGTCTGGGCCAATTCTCTATGTCATTTTGAAAACTCATGCGCGCCATGACTTTTTCGGTGCCTTGCATACCGATAGAAAAGTCAACCCAATTTTGGGGTGCATAATTCATAGCGATTGACCATGGCGCAGTATTCCCGAAGTCAAAGGCTGCACGCTCGGCTTCATGTCTATCTGCACCCCAGTCCGCTTTGACGGACAAACCGTCCAGTGGCGTAAAATACTCAATGCCTGCAAACAATCCGATATCATCACCCGTAAACCAGTCATTCGGTTCGATCGGGCTTTCACCGTCATTATCACGTCTGCCGTCAAAGTGATTGTGTAAGTAAGAAAGCGGATTTTTAAAATGACCTGCGCTACCGAAACGCCCCCATCCGATACCACCTGTGAAATCGAAATTGTTATAGCGTTTGGAAGCCACAAGGTATTCGCCGCCCATACGTTTGTGTCCGACAGCCGATTGCACACCGACTGAGATTTCCGGCCAGTATCGGCCTTCCTCTGCCAAACGTAATTTGAAATCAACGCCGGGATACAGGCGATCGGGATCACCCAGTAAATCCGAACTTTCGCTGGTTTGGCGCAAACTGACATAAAGCGGCTCGGCAATTTGAAACCCAATAAAGCCGTGAATATATGGATCAACTGTGCCGATCCCGATCCGCACCGTGCCGCTCTCATCCATGCGTGCGCTTGGAATGGTATTTAAACCGAGTTGCCCTGCCATGTTTACCGATGGTTTGTGATCTTGCGCGCGGGCGTGGGAAGGCAATGCGCAAAGAGCACAAAGAACGGCACACAATTGAATGCACAAATGACGCAGCACAGGATAAATATCCAAAAAAGAAGTTGAAGAATATCAACATGTTAAGTCTGTGTTGCATACCCTGATATGTCAAAGGCACAACCATAATTAACCACATGTTTATACATTGCGGATTATAAACTAAACTTAAGGTTGTGTTTTTTTAGGGGGTGGGTGATGAGTAGCATTGATTATAACGGTTTAAAAGTTCTGATTGTGGACGATCAAACGGACGTTTTGATGATTTTGCGCAACATGCTGAGTGAGCTGGGTGTGAACCAGATATTCGAAGCATCATCGGGCGGAGAAGCAGATATGTTTCTGGATACTGCGGCTGATATGATCAATCTCATCATCTGTGATTGGAATTTGCCGGAGAAGTCGGGACTTGATCTGTTCCAAAAGGTGAGAGAGGACATGCCCAATGTCCCGTTTATCATGGTAACAGGGCGTAGTGATATCAATTCCGTGATGAATGCCAAAAACTGTGGTGTTCACGCCTATATCCGTAAGCCTTTTTCGTTGTCGGAGTTGGAAAAGAAAATCCAGCGTACGGTTCAGGACGGTGTAAAGGCGGCCTAGATATTGAAAAAATAGTGATTGAATAATTCACTAGCGGTTTTCAGGGCAAACGGCTTCCTGTATTCTTTGGTTGTGATGGATACAGAATACGATATTTGTGTGATTGGCGGTGGTGTAAATGGTGCCGGAATTGCACGCGATGCTGCCGGCCGCGGACTGAGGACTATTTTGGTTGAAGCACAGGATCTGGCCAGTGCAACGTCTTCGGCTTCTACAAAATTGATCCATGGCGGCTTAAGGTATCTCGAACATTATGAATTCAAACTGGTGCGGGAATCATTGATTGAACGCGAAGTCTTGCTTCGGAATGCACCGCATATTATCTGGCCGATGGATTTTGTCTTACCGCATAAAAATTCTGTCCGTCCGGCCTGGATGATCCGCTTAGGGTTGTTTTTATATGATCATTTGGGTGGTCGTGAAGTTTTAAAAGGCTCCAACGGTATCCGTTTAACACGCGATGGTTTCGGCGCACCTGTTAAACCGATTATTCGAAAAGCTTTTACCTATCAGGATTGCTGGGTTGAGGATTCGCGCCTTGTTGCTTTGAATGCGTTTGATGCAAAACGTTTGGGGGCAGATGTAAAAAATTATACCACATGCGCTGATTTAAAAGTGAATGAAAACCGAACATGGTCAGTTACTTTACAAGATTCAAAAACAGGAGAGACCAGTGCAATAAAAGCAAAGGCCGTTATAAACGCGGCGGGTCCCTGGGTGCGCTGGATGTTGGAACGTGCCAATCTGATTGATGAAAATAATAAAGCACCGAATGTACGCCTTGTGAAAGGCAGTCATATCATTACGCGTAAATTATTTGATGGTGGTCAGGCTTATATCTTACAGCAACCTGATAAACGTATTGTGTTTGCTATTCCTTACGAGAAGAATTTCACACTGATCGGAACGACAGACGAGGAATATTCCGGCAATCCTTCGGAAGCCAAATGCTCCGATGCAGAAGTCGAATATTTGTGTAATGCGGTGAATATTTATTTTGAGAAAGCGATATCATTTTCTGATGTGCTCTGGTCGTATTCAGGGGTACGGCCTTTGATTGATGACGGCACTGGTAATGCTTCAAAAGTCACGCGGGATTATAAATTTCATTTGGATACAATATTCGGGCCTCCTATTTTATCCGTCTTCGGCGGGAAGCTTACAACGTATCGCACGCTGTCCGAACATGCCGTTGATGAGATGATAAAGGTGATGGGGGTTCATAAAAAGCCGTGGACAAGCAAATCTCCTTTACCTGGCGGAAGAATCCCGGTGACTCAATTCGATGACTTTGTAAGCAAACAAATCGAACATTACGATTGGTTAACTGAAGATGTTATACGACGTTACGCGCGCGCTTACGGTACGCGGATGAATAAAATTCTGGGTCATGCGACTTCCGTTAATCAGTTGGGTCGGAGTTTCGGTGAAGGCATTTATGAGGCCGAACTTGTCTATGGTATCCATTACGAGTTTGTAAAAACCCTGGAAGATTTTTTATGGCGTAGAACGAAATTGGGTCTGCATTTATCCGCTGAAACGATTGATAAATTAACACAGGCTTTTCCCAATATTTACGATAAGGTTACAAAGATATGAGCGATCCTTATATTTTATCAATTGATCAGGGGACAACCAGCTCTCGCGCAATTCTTTTTACAAAGGCCGGAGAAATTGTTGATGTGCGGCAAAAAGAACTGGTACTGACTTACCCGCAAAAGGGATGGGTTGAGCAAAACGCTGAAGATATATGGGCGGATACATTATGGGCGTGTCAATCCATCATCACGGATCATGCCGATAAAGCAAAAACGATTGCCAGTATCGGGATTACCAACCAACGCGAAACAACCATTGTGTGGGATCGTGATACGGGAGAGCCAGTTTATAACGCCATTGTCTGGCAGGATCGCCGTACAGCGGCATTGTGTGAAGAGCTTAAGGCCAAAAAACTGGAAAGCAAAATCACCAACAAGACAGGTTTGCTTCTTGATCCGTATTTTTCAGCCACCAAAATCGCGTGGATACTGGATAATGTAGAGGGTGCGCGTCAGAAAGCCGAAGAGGGTAGGTTGGCTTTCGGTACATCTGATTCATTTCTGATTTGGCGTTTAACAGGTGGCAAAAGCCATGTGACTGATGCAACAAACGCGTCCCGTACTTTGTTGTTTAATATAAAGACGCAAAGCTGGGATAAAGAGCTTCTCAAAATCTTCAATATACCTGAAAGCATGCTGCCTGAAGTCCATGATAACTGCTCCAACTTCGGCGTTACGGAGAATGAATTTTTTGGCCGTGTTTTGCCGATTGGTGGAGTTGCCGGGGATCAGCAAGCAGCACTCGTCGGCCAAGCTTGCTTCAAACCCGGTATGGTGAAATCCACCTACGGTACGGGTTGTTTTGCGCTGATGAATATCGGTCCGGAGTTTAAAAAATCCAAAAACCGTTTGCTGACAACACAAGCCTATCGCCTGAACGGTGAGAGCACCTATGCG
This sequence comes from Pseudomonadota bacterium, assembly GCA_039026795.1. Lineage (GTDB taxonomy): Bacteria > Pseudomonadota > Alphaproteobacteria > Micavibrionales > Micavibrionaceae > JAUHXT01. Next base: position 624 of record JBCCLQ010000073.1, on the reverse strand, counting down.
ATTGAAGGCGCGATCTTTGTAGCTGGAGCGGCCATTCAGTTTTTGCGTGATAATCTGGAATTTTTTCCAAATGCAGCAGATAGTGAAGCGCTGGCGACATCCGTTGACGACAATAATGGCGTCTATTTTGTGCCGGCCTTTACAGGCCTCGGCGCGCCATATTGGAACCCGCATGCACAGGCCATGATTTCGGGTTTAACGCGCGAAAGTACAAAGGCGCACATTACGCGCGCGGCGTTGGAGGCGCAGGCTTATCAAACGCTCGACCTCATGGATGCGTTTGTAAAAGACGGTGGACATGACCCGGCTGTGATCCGTGCCGATGGCGGTCTCGTCCATAACCAATTTGTGTGTCAGTTCCTCGCCGATATGTTGAACAAGCCGATTGAAATTCCTGCAGTCGAGGAAACGACAGCCTTGGGCGCTGCTTACCTCGCAGGTCTTCAAGCAGGGGTTTATAATGGCCTGGATGATATTGCGGAGCGCTGGTCTTGCGCGCGCTCATATTCTCCTTCAATGGACGCAACAGCCCGCAAAGACCTCTATGATGGTTGGAAAACAGCAATTGGTAAGCTTGTGTAAGTCATCAAAAGTATAAAAGTAATTTTACAAGTTAATGCTTTT
>JBCCLQ010000072.1:0-8696 GCA_039026795.1 Pseudomonadota bacterium | reverse complement strand
CTAAGATATTGATAATAAACAATAATAATTGATCTCAAAATATGAGGTACCACAGAAAATACCATTTAAATTTTTAAATCAAAAAAATTTGAACCATATCCAATCTCCATACGACTGAACCTGTAACAGCGGCGTTGTGCTGCTGGGCAATAAGGTTTAAAACGTGAGAAATAAAGGAGATTTGCGATGAAACCGATTAAAACTTTAGTCCTCGGCGCTTCTGTTCTGGCAATAGGCTTGGGCGCGATGGCAACTTCAACCCCGGCGCATGCTGCAAATTCAGGAACATCTGAATATGTTAACTACGTTGATTTGGTGTTGTTTGGAGACGCACCGACGATCAACATTAAAAATATGTCAGGCAATAAAGATCTGTCAGCTTTAAATCTGCAAGTGCAAGAGAATGAAATCGAATATATTGTTTCAGGCAGAGTTGATTGTAAGGGCTTTAATGTAGAGCCTAAAGGTTTTGGGAATGCTTTTTTTGGTCCGCTCGCAATGGGTGGATTTGGAAATATTGTTTCTAGTGCAACGTTACACCATGACGGGAATATGGATTACGCTGATGAAGATACGAATGTTGTCGAGAGCCCACAAGATTTCTTCAGTATTCCGCTGAATAAGATCAAAAACGGTCATCCGGCGACACGTGTCGATCCATTAGCAGAACTTGAAAAAGCACGTGAGGCGTTTAACGGCTCAGATCTTGAGTTCTATCAGCAAGATCGTGAGATTGAGATACAACGTCCGATTTCTTTTTCTATGACATGTGGTAAGGCACAAAACCCCGGCAAGTCGTCTTCAGGTTTTGATACCGAGATGGGCACTATTCACATCAAGTATAAGGGTGATCCTCAGCTTCTACCGACGTTGAATGCCAACCTTGGCCAGAACAACTTACCCAATCAGGTGGATGCCGGTGATCAGCCCATCAAGATTACTGACATGTCTTTTCAGCCAAATATGCCCAATCATGTTGGCAAATGTCCGGCGACGAAAAGTATTCGTGTAAACTTTATGGGTCAGGGTGAAGGACAGATCAAAATCCGTGTCAATGACGGCGGAAGCACGATCTATCAATCTTCTGCGATTGACTATAATGGTGGCCAGGGACATCACGACTTCGATCTAGATGTACCAAATGTCTCAAAGTTTGACTTGAATAAGACTTTCTATAAGGATCTTAAGGTTTACGTTCTGACGAAAGATGATAGCGAACAGTTTTGGCCTTCACATTACCAGATCAAAGATCAAGAGCAGTTTAGCTATCGTTGTACACCACAATTGCAAGAAGGCTTGCAAGGTGGCGGTGGAGGGCTTCAAGGCTACCAGGACAATGACGGTGGCGGGAATTCCAACCTTGGAAAGATCCAGCCAATACCTTCTAAGCCTGGTCCAGGCCCAGCGATTAACGGCTCAATCCAGTCTCAGCCTGTTGATCCAAGCCCGGCGCCAAAGCTGAAGCTTCAGACAAACAACTAAGCTTCACTTAAAAGAAACATGAAACAGGCCCCATAGTATGGGCCTGTTTTTTTGAACCATACCAAGTCGTGAAACGACTACCCTTTAACAGCGTTATCACATCGCTGTTAAACCAGATTTATGAAACGAAAACATAAGGATATTACAAAATGAAACCAACTTTAAAAACTCTAACACTCGGCGCAACCGCTTTGGTAATCGGCCTGAGCGTAGCCGCTAAAAGTAATCTAGCAAATGCAACTTCCCTCCTGCATGAAGGAACTCCGAAATTGGAAATCACGGATGCGCATTTTCAACCGAACATGCCGCATCATATTGGCAAATGCCCAGAGACCAAAACAATTCGTGTTTTCTTCTCTGGTAAAGGATCTGGTGACGTTAAAATCCGTATCACTGATGATGGCGTTACGATCAATGAATCTGGCAATATTGCTTTCGATGCAAGTAAAGGACAGCATCACTATGATTTTGAAATGGAAGCGCCTGAGGTTGCTAACTTCGAACTGAATAAAACTTTCACGCATAATCTGAAGCTTCATATGAAAAGCCGCGACAAGGATGAGCTTGAAAAATCATTGTCTCTTCAAAATTACCAGCTTGAAGATCAAGTGGAATGGAAACGTCGTTGCACACCACAGGTCAGTATTGGTCGCGGTGGAAATGGCTTAAATCAAAATAACAAAGCAACGAATAGCGATAACACGCCTAGGCCAGCTATCAATAAAATTCAGGCGCAACCACAAAAAGGCGTTGATCCTTACATAAGGATAGAACCCATCGATAGTGATAAGTAACAAATCGATCCGAGCAAAAATCTAAAATGGGCCCTTTTCAAGGGCCTGTTTTTTTTATGAACCTTTTGCGGGCACCCCACGACCTATCACTGTTGAGAGATTGAATACAAACAGGAGATAGAACAGTGACTACGTTACGAAAACTAAGATTGATGCTCATCCAACTGGCTATTTTTGTATGGGGTTCGGCTATTATCACCAATATTCTGAATGGGCCTGGATTTTAGAGAACCATTTTTAGCCTTACAAATCAGGCGATTATCGGATAGATTGTTTTCTGGATTGGGACATCTGAAAAATCATCGCTTGATGGGGGAAGTTTTCATGAATTTCAAGGGGTTATCTCTTGCTACAGCCATTATCGCCTTATCGGTCCCCGGTCAGGCGTTTGCGAATTGGACGGCTAGTTTTGTCCCTCCAACAGGCCCTGATGCTCCCATGCGTATCGATTTACCAGCTGATCTGGACATAATAACACTCACAACTTTAGGTGTAGAACTGAACGGTACAGACATCACAGCCATGCTGTCGCTGGATGGTGAAGATTTTGTTTATACGCCTGTACAGCCTTTGAGTGGCGGTGAACACACAATCCGTCTTGTCGATTTAAACACCGGTGAAAATAGAGGCGCTTGGTCATTTTCTATCGGAGGTGAGGCTGTTGGCCAAACAGGTGAAATTAGCGAAGCACAAATAGCACAGGCCGAAGCCTGGTTGCGCGGTGGATCGGTAGAATTGGATACGCTGACTGAGTTTAGTAATCGCACTTTTGAGAATAACCTGGATAATGCACCCGATCATTCCATTGTATCCGGCGCAGGAGATTTGAATGCAAATCTGAATGGTGAAAACTGGGATGTACGCGCACGTGCCAACTATTTGGTACAAAGTGATCACGTCCTCGCCCTAACAGGCAATGCTGTTGATCTGGGAGAGTATGATATTTCGGCGGATATTACAGGCGATACTTTAAAAGGTGGAGTAACACTGGGTCATCATGATATTGGTTTAAATTCCAATTTGTTTTCCGGATTTTATCGTCGTGGCGCTTCTGCCCGTTTGGGCACAGTTGATGATCGTATCATGACCCAAGGCTTTGCTTTCCGAGCTGAATCTGTTGCAGGTGCGCGTGATTTTACAGGGCTGAATGATAGCGAAGATCGGTTAGAGGGCGTAACAGCAAGCTTCAAGCCTTTTTCCAATGATCCAGATGCCCTCACAGTTACAGGGATTTACTATGATGGAAGCGGTGATGACGGGGGCATAGGGACAGCATTAACAGATACCTCTTCGACAGGGTCAGGCTGGGGTGCAATTTTAGAAAAAAGTTTTGGCCAAGGGCGCGTTAACCTACGAGGTGAATATTCACGTGCAAAGTTTGATGTTGATGGAAGCGCAGGAATAGCATCCGAAGATGATAGTAATGCGATTTCTTTATCCATTGAAGGGCGCCCTTTCAAACAAAGTCCGGTTTTTCTGGATAAGAGTGCAGATATTGTGCTTGGGGCGCGCTATGACCGGATCGATACATTCTATCAAAGCCTGGCAAATGAAGGATTAGCTTCTGATCGCAATGCAATTCTGGCTTATAGTAATCTGTATTGGGGCGCTTTATCTGCCAATTTACAATTGCTGCATGAAACCAACAATGTTGATGATCTGAACAGTGCACCCGAAGATCGACTGCGTAATGCGTCTTTAAATCTGTCTTATAGTTTTGATCCTCAGACCGGGTCCAGAAGCTGGCTCGGAACACCATATCTGAGCTTCTCTGGCTTTGTCGCAGATTTGGATCGCTTGGAAACCCCAACAGGTTATACTGGCTTTGACACCAATAGCGTATCAGACTCTATGACTTTTGGTGGTGGGTCTAATTATAATGACTGGTATTGGTCAGCGTCTCACACGCTATCTCAATTCGAAGATCACGCAAATGCGAGTAATGACACCGTCAATAACTTCACATCCCTTGGTGCAGGTTGGACTGTCAACGAACGTCTCAATCTCAATAGTGGTTTATCTTTTGGATCTTTTCGCGATGAAGATGCAGCTGCAACAACATACGACACAAACCTAAATGTAGGCGTTGATGCGATCATCATTCCAGATCTTGTTGATTTTAATTTTGATTATAATTTGAACCTTTCCAGCGGTTCGGGCGACTCACCTGATAGACACATAGTGAATAGTGAGGTTGAGTACACCGTATTGCAACCTCGTAGAAACCGTCCAGGACTGGCTTTGGCCGTTCGTGGATCAATGGAGGATCAAGATGGAAATGCAGATGGAACTTTGGATGAAACAGAATATCAGGTCTTTACCGTGTTGCGCGTTAAAGCCCCGTTTGGATTTGGATTCTAGTATGAAGATTATAGCTTTTTTAGCCGTTATTATGATGCTGTTTTCGCCGATGGCGGCGCACGCAACAGTCGATAATGTAGCCGCATCACCGGCGCAAGTCAGTGTTCCTTTTAAAGGAGCAAAAACGCTCAATATACGCTGGATTGTAACGAGAACAGGCCCCGCCGGTGGTGGTCCATTTACTGTGAGTTCGCCCAACGCACTGTTACAGGTGGGGGGATCAACAATTGCAACATTGGCTGGTAACCTTTCACAAGTCTCAAATTTAGGCGCTGGCGTGACAGGTACATTGATATTCAATGAAACTGTGACAATTTCTCCGGCTCTTGCACGCCGTATTGCTGAAGGATCCGCTGGAACAGTGCGCGTTGTTCGGACATTTGATGACACAATTGCGCCGTCTACAGGTTTTGTCAGTATCGCGACAGGAGCAAGCACCTCAGGCCCGCTTAGCGTGAGACGCATTGAACTTTCATTCGAAAACCAATCGCGTACAGATGTTGTACAAAAAGGTGATACTCTTCGTGCAGTCGCTGACGTATCGTTTCGTAGTAACGGCTTGCTGCGTGGTGAATGGAGACTGGTAAACCCGTCCTCTTCGCTTGGCGAAGCACGCGGCCGTGTTTTGAACGTAGTGCGCCAGCAACTAGTCAGCTCTGGTGAAGGACGCACACGTATTGTCAGCCCACCATTGCCGACTGATACAAACGGTTTGCACCTTCTCTCTTTCTCAGTCGAGGATACAGATGGAAACATCGAAATTCCGATCCTACGCTACTTCGTACTGGAAGGTCGTGACAATGTTCCACCAACAAATATGACGGCTTTAACCCCCGGTAACGGTGCAAGCGTAAACCAAGATACTATTTTCTCTTGGGGTGTTTTAGAAAGTGCAGATGCGTATCAGTTAGAGATTTTAATGCCCGGCAGCGATGTTCCTGCTACGGCTAAACTGGTACCCGGAACGGATTTGAAATTGTCTCTGTCTAGTCTCAGCTTTGAAGATCTGAGCCCGAGACAAAACTATGATTGGCGTGTGAGAGCTTTTGCAAATGGCAAAGTGATCGGCCAATCGCAAAGACAAAGTATACAAATACAGTAAGGAGACGCGCATGTCCGATTCCGACGGCGCAGAATTACTTCGAAAAATCAGCGATGGCGATGAAAAAGCTATGGCTGATTTTTATCGCCTGTTCGAAAATCGTTTATATAAATTTATTCTATCAAAATTGAACGATTCCTTCGAAGCCTCCGACATACTGAATGAGACGTTCTTAGACGTGTGGCGTAAAGCCGATACGTTCGAAGGACGGTCTAAAGTATCAACCTGGTTATTTGGAATAGCGTATTACAAGACAATGGACAGATTACGAAAGAAAAAACCAATGCTGATTGATGAAGAGAATTTCCCTGAAATTATCGATGAATCTGATGACGCGCTTGTATGTCTTTTGAGCGATGAACGCGGTGATCATGTGAAACACTGTCTTGAAACACTCAAAGAAGCGCACCGCGCCGTGATGCAGCTTTCGTTTTTTGAAGACATGACCTATGGCGAGATTGCCAAGATTGTCGATTGTCCGGAAGGCACCGTAAAAACGCGCATGTTCCATGCCAAAGAAGCCATGAAGCATTGTCTTCAGGGGCGTATGCAAGGAGATGTAGCATGAGTCAGGATGTTCATGAATTATTGCCGTTCTATGTGAATGGAAGTTTGGAAGGCGAAGAAAAAGCTTTGGTTGAAAAAGCAATCAAGGATAATCCGTCATTAGAAAATGAGATCAAATTTCTTGAGAAGCTGCGTGGCAAAGTGCAAACGCAGGAATTTGAAAACTCGCCTGGAGAGTTAGGCCTGAAACGTCTGCAAAAATCTATTGCTGAAGAGAAATTGAAAAACGATCCGATCGCGCGTGCGCAAAGCAAAATTACACGTGAGCAAAACTGGGGATGGCGTGCAGCAGCTATAGCAGCTTGCTTACTCCTTATGCTTCAAACTGTTGTTATTTTTCCTATCTGGCAAAATGCTGATTTAACCGCTGCCGGCGGACCAGCCGTTCATGCCGAAGGGCGGATCGTGAATGTAACATTCGCGCCTGATGCGCAGGAAGAGAACATTCGCAATCTTTTACTTGCTATAGAGGCTTCCATTGTTGACGGGCCCTCTGCTTTAGGCGTTTATCAGCTCTCTATTCCTAAAGAGTTTGAAGCGGCGATAGAAAAACTGGAAGCCCATAAAAACCTGATTGAATCCGTTGATTATGATGGCCAGAAAGTGGGGCCGTAATGCGAACTCTAATTGTAATAGCTTTATTGATTTTAAGTGCTGGAGATGCGTTGGCACAAAGTCGTGGTGCGCCCGGAACTCCGCCGGCAAGTGCACCAACACGCCCTGCACCAATAGAACCGGAAACACCGCGTGAGACACCAAGGTCTATTGAAATACCAGAGGCAGTTCAGAACGGCACCTTAGCGAGTGAACGAGAAGTTCTCATTCTTGTTGATCTTATCAATCGCCGTGAAACACAAGATACGTTAGAACAAAATGACTTTACAATTTTACGCACTCATTTTTTGAATGAGATTGATCATGCCATGTTCGTGGTGGAAGCGGATCAAAACACACTTGCACGTTTAAGAACTTTGTTGCCTGAGGCAGAAATAGACATGAATGCTGATTTATCGGCGTCAAAAGGACCCCGGCTGTATGCAAAGGATAAAATCAACTGGCCGGATCAAGGCACTTGTTTGGATAAAGCCATTAAGATTCCCATTGGGCTTATTGATGGCAGTATTGATCGTTCGCACCCGGCATTTGCTGGGCAACGCATTTTTGAACAAAATTTTCTAGGTGGCCAAATAGCTGATAAAAATCATGCAACAGCCATTACTTCAATTTTGATTGGCAATGCGCCTGATCAAGGTTTTGATGGCCTTCTGACGGGCGCAAAACTCTATAACGCGGTTGCTTTGCGCCGCGCGCTTAATGATGAGCAACTGGCCAGCATAGAGGCTGTCTTACGCGGACTGGATTGGTTGATGGGCAAGGATATACGCCTTATCAATGTATCGCTTGCGGGTAAAAAAAACCGTGTGATGACGAAAGCTTTTGAAGCATCCTTAGAACGTGGCAGTCTTATTTTCGCTGCTGCCGGTAATAATGGCCCCAGTGCACCGCCGACTTACCCAGCCGCTATTGACGGTGTTTTTGCTGTGAGCGCAATCGACGTATCCGGAAAGACATACAAACACGCCAATCGTGGAAACTACATCGATTTTTCAGCGCCCGGCGTTGATATTTGGACTGCGACGCCCGGGGCATCTGGCGGTTATAAATCAGGCACTTCTTATGCTGTGCCTTATGCTCTCGGCGCTTCAGCACTCCATTTGAGTAAAAACTCTCAATTATCATCATCTGTTTTAATACAGATCATGAATGCCAAAATAAGCATCGATACCAAATGCTAAACACTATGCTTATGCAGCACGGGATACAAAATATATTAATAAATATATGATATTAAATGATAAATGTCTATTTAAAATTATTAAATACCATATCATCTACTTTCATTAAATCTTTATAACTGGTACTACCACTAACATGGTTTAATAATAACCGTAAATAAAATCTTTCATTTGCACCTTTATGAACTGTATGTAATCTTCCAATTTGAAAAGTTTTATTTTTTCGTCGTTTCCATTGTTTTTTTTTGTGATCCCATGCATAATACTTTGGGTAATTTCCATACAAAATGTCAGGACCTTTTGCTTTGATTGTACCATCTTCATGTTGACCAAGTTGTGCTTTTGTTAATGGTTGTTTTATTTCTTGTGCATTATTTTTAAAATATTCTGTTAATGGTGTTGATTCTGAATTTTTTACTTTATTTTCTAACGCTTCTTTGCACCATTCAGCATCACAATTAATTAACACTTGATTTTGATTTTCTAAATGTATTGGTAAAGGTAAAATTGATGGAAATTTTTTTTCAACCTCAAAATTTAATAATCTCCAAGCTGCTTCCATTGATGAAACATATCTTTTATCCACATAATCTT
>JBCCLQ010000071.1:0-8713 GCA_039026795.1 Pseudomonadota bacterium | reverse complement strand
CGCGGTTTCATTTTCAACATTGTAAACCGCGACATTAACAGGGTCAGACCTAAGGCTGGTATCGCCCGATCAGACGATCACGGCCAATGATAAATTTATCTACCAAACAGCCCAGCGCAGAGCGACTGCCGTAGGAAATGCCAAAGTTGTTCTGGCCGAAGATACATTAAGCGCTAATACAATCGAGGCCGTTTTTAAAGAGCAAAGCAATGAAGGCGGACAAGATGCCGTTGAAACTCTGGAAGCCAAAGGCAATGTCGTGATCACGACGCCAACAGAAGTTTTAAGCGGAAATTATGCGATTTATCGTTCAGCAACCAACAAGGCCGAAATAACAGGAAATGTGAAAATCACTCGTGGACCGAATATTTTGGAAGGAGCACGGGCGGAAGTTGATTTAACAACAAATATTTCAAAAATGTTTGGGGCCGAAGAAACCGGTGAACGTGTACGGGGTGTTTTCTATCCCAATTCGGAAAAGAAATAGGACCAGTTTTCAAACGCGCCTTTGCTGATTTTTTGATCGTGATGATCCTGTATCAATTTGCAAAAACCTAATGTCACCGTATCGCACACATCAATACCCGACATATCCTGAATGATCTGTACACCACCGATATTCAGCGTGTTGATTTCAGACAAAAGCCTGCGGCCATTTTCATCCTTTAACGTATCAATCCCGTAATAATAAATACCCTTACTCTGCAACCAGGGATCTATCACGTCTATTAATGTCTTTTCTTCTATGTTTGGTGAGGACATTTCCGCGCTGCCGCCGGAGGCAATATTACAAAGCCAACCGCCCTTTGCAGCACGACGCAGGACAGACCCCAGAATTTGACCACGAAAAACTAACGTGCGTTTATCGGATTGATCCGGGTTGTTCAAATAGGCCATGGCCAGACATTGTCTGTTTTGGTGTTCCAGAAATGCCTGTACGTCTTTTGTATCCTTTAAATCCGTTTCATAATTTTTATACCGTTTGACGCCGGCACCGCCAAAGTCCCGTAAAGCCTTTAATACTGTATCACCGTGCTTCGCCCTGAATAATTCAACATCCTCTACAGACGTACACAACTTAATCGCAGGCAAGTACATATCAATGCAGTCAATTTCACGGCGCATATCAGTCAAAATAGCTTTAGAACTTGTCTCCAAAATACCCATAGGCGCGTTCATCATGCACGTATCAGGCATTAAATCATTGAGATATATTAAGAATTCAGGGCTAACAGGATGGTCTAGAAAAAGCCAAAGCGCATCAAAACTTTCTAAAGCCATACGTTCGCTTTTGTATGTATTGCGTGTTTCGTAGGAATACTTCTCATCAATGCCGTATACGGTGAGATTATTCACAGGAATACGGTCACGATAGAAATGGGCGTTATTCTCATCAGACCGATCGCATACATAAATCGTATCTATTGCTTTATGCTTGTTAAGTGATTGCAACATAAGATAAATCCCTTCATGCGGCGCATGAAGGTTGCTATCAGTCAGAACAAGAATTTTACACTGATTTTTCATTATGAAAATAATTTACTGTTATATTAAGAAAAATGCAGGATACGCCTTGCTTTTCAGGCTAAACCACGCATATTGACCAAAGGTTAAGAAGGTAAAAAAATTTATGGCGAGTCCTTTAAAAGCAGTTGAACCTGGTCTTTATGCAGAGCATTTGTCCAAAAGCTATAAAAAGCGCCCTGTTCTGCATGATATCTCGCTGTACGTGAAGCGGGGCGAGTCCGTTGCCCTTCTGGGGCCGAACGGAGCGGGGAAAACCACAAGTTTTTATATCGTCACGGGGCTGGTGAATGCCGATTCAGGCACCATTAAACTGGATGGTCAGGATATTACCGATTTACCCATGTATCGCCGCGCAAAGCTTGGCATCGGATATTTACCGCAGGAAGCTTCGATTTTCAGAGGACTGAACGTTGAAGATAATTTACGTGCAGTCATCCAAGCCCAAAAGTTACGACGCAGCGAGCAAGACCGCCTTTTGGAAGAATTACTGTCCGAATTTTCAATAGGACACTTAAGACGTACACCTGCACTAGCCCTATCCGGCGGAGAGCGCCGCCGCGTTGAAATCGCCCGCGCTTTAGCTTCACGTCCATCCTTCATGCTGCTCGATGAACCGTTGGCCGGGATTGACCCGATTGCCGTTGGTGATATCCGCAATCTGATTAGCTATCTAAAAACCAAAGGCATCGGCGTTTTGATTACCGACCACAATGTACGCGACTGTCTAGAAATCGTTGATCGCGCTTATATCCTGCATGATGGGCGCGTTCTGATGGAAGGTACGCCTGATGAAATCGTCAATCACGACGATGTCCGCCGCGTCTATCTTGGTGAAGGATTTTCTCTGTAACCTGCTGCGCTTCATGTTAAAATAAGCTTATGAGCAATATTTCACAGCGCCTTGATCTGCGCCAATCCCAGAACCTTGTGATGACGCCGCAATTACAGCAGGCGATTAAGTTGTTGCAATTGAATAATCAGGAACTGACCGAATTTGTCGAAAGCGAGCTGGCCGAAAACCCGCTTTTGGAAAAGCAGGAAAAGGAGCCGGACACGCAAACCGAAGAAGCACTGGCCGATACACCCGACAGCATGGATGAAAATTTCGAACACAGTTATGAACCGGAAGCGTCCGAGCCCGCCAGCCATGATTTTGACGCAGGTTCATCTATGGCCGATGTGGGTGCCGGTGGTAACAGCAGTTTTGATACGCTGGATAACGCCTTTGAAAATTCCATGTCCAAGCCCGAGACGTTGCGCGAACATTTACTGGAACAGTTATTCGTTACTTTCGATGATGCCAAGGACAAAATGATCGGCGCGCTCATCATTGAACGCCTCGATGAAGCAGGATATTTGCGCGAAAGCCCTGAAGATTTGGCCGGCAAACTGGAATGTTCACAAGAGCGGATTGAAAATTTGCTCACCCGCATGAAACAATTTGACCCCACAGGCGTGTTCGCAAGCGATCTCGAAGAATGTTTGGCATTGCAGTTGGAAGAGCAAGGTAAGCTGGATGAACACAGCAAAGTGCTATTAGAAAATTTAAACATGCTTGCCGATCACGATTTTGATGCTTTGGCCAAAAAATGCGATGTGAATACAACATATTTACAAGATATTATTGCTGATATTAAGGCGCTCAACCCCAAGCCTGCTGCTGATTTCGAAACATTGGTCGTGCAAACAGCCATTCCTGATGTGTTGATGAAAAAACTGCCGAAAAATCTGGGTGGCGGCTGGCGCGTGGAATTGAATACCGAAACCTTGCCGCGTGTTTTGATCAATCAGGAGTATTACACACAAGTCGCAGGCAATGCGAAAAGTAAAGAAGACAAAGAGTATATTACAAGCAAATTGAATTCCGCGAACTGGCTTGTGAAAGCATTGGACCAGCGCGCACAAACTATTTTAAAAGTCGCTGCAGAAATTGTTGAACAACAAGATGCGTTTTTTAATTACGGGATTGAGTTTCTCAAACCACTAACGCTCAAAGACATTGCCGATGTGATTGATATGCATGAAAGTACGGTGAGTCGTGTGACAAACAACAAATATATCGGTACACCACGCGGAATTTTTGAGCTTAAATATTTCTTCTCTACTGCGTTGGTAAGCGAAGACGGAACAGCGCATTCATCACAAAGTATCAAGGCGCGCATTAAAACACTTACAGACGAAGAAGATCCGAAAAAGATTTTATCCGATGACAAGATCGTCGATATTTTACAAGGCGAAGGGATTGATATCGCGCGCCGCACGGTTGCAAAATACCGCGAAGCAATGCATATCCCCTCCTCTATCCAACGTCGCAAACAAAAGAAAAACCAGACTTAAAACCCACAGAGTTTTCGGAAATGCTCGCCGCGTTCAACGTAATTCTTATAAATCGGAAAGCTCGGCGTACCGGGTGACAGGATCACATAGCCATTATCGTTTAGAGCAGATTGAGATTTTTGAACAGCCGTTTCCAGATTGTCGCAAAATTCAGCATTCATAACTCTATTAGCAAGTAGAATTCCACTGTCAGGGATACAAAAAACTTTGACATTGCCATGTTTTTGAATGGCTTTGTTGACTACGTTGTAATCTTGTCCTTTTTCTTCACCGCCCAAAATAAGTGCGACGGGTTTATCATTGAATGATTCGAGAGCCACGGCCGCTGTTTCAGGCACGGTGGAAATACTGTCATTGATAAAGGTGATGCCGTCGCGTTCACCGATCACTTCCTGCCGGTGCGGCAAAGCCTCAAAATCCATCAGTGCGTTTGTTGGCAAGCGGCTGATAGCATTCAGCACTTCGACAACTGTCAGAGCGGCGGCAATATTTTTGATATTATGCGGTTTGCTCAATACCTCTGGGATTTTCAAATCACCAGTGTTTGAGCCGTAAAACAGAACGTTATCACGATCCTTCAAATAGGCTTTTGCGACCTCATCATCTTTTGAAATGAGGGTTGTGGTGTCTTCCGATAAATCAAACAAGCGCATTTTATCCTTATGATATTGCGTTCTACCGCCATGCCATTCGAGATGCGCTTCGTAAAGATTGGTCAAAACGGCAATTTCAGGATGATGTTTCAAATCCGCAATTTGATAGGACGATAATTCGGCAACAACGACTTCCGCAGGCTCAACTTCAATCAACGGTGTCCCGATATTACCCGCCAAAACAGAATGAATTCCGCATTTTTGAAGCATGTGGTGAATGATCGCGGATGTCGTGCTTTTACCCTTCGTTCCGGTCACTGCCACTACACAGGCATCCGGATAACGTTCAAACCATAAATTGGTGCCGGATGTGACATTCGTACCATTTTGAAGTGCGCTTTGGATTTCAGGTTTATAAAGACTGACCCCCGGACTTTTCAGGATAATATCATAGTATCCGGACGCTATTTTTTCAGCATGTGAGTCCTCATTACCCTGTTCTATGATCGTAAAATCAGCATTAGGATGCAGCTCTTTTAAGTAAGCTTGACCCGCCTGCCCTTCACGCCCAAAGCCCCAGATTGCAATATTTTTGATAGTTTCAGCCACAATTTTTCCTTTTTGAAAATCTTTGTCGAAATCACAAAAATGGACTATAATAGTATTATGCCATTTAAGACAAATGATAGATGGGGCTTCAGCCCTTTTTCATACGCATTTTCATGTAACTTTAAAATAGAAGGTCAATAACCATGCAACTAACTGTTCACGGGAAGCAAATGGACGTCGGTGATGCATTGCGCACTCATGTGTCCGAAAAATTGGAAGACATCAACAACAAATATTTTAATCGCGCGATTGACGCGACTGTGACACTGGCACCGGAAGGACATGCCTTCACAAAAACACATATTTCCATTCGTGTCGGTAAAGACATTATGGTGATGTCGAATGCGACGGAAACCGATCCGTATATTTCTTTCGATGCAGCAGCTGAAAAAGTTGCAAAGCAATTGCGTCGTTACAAAAAAATGCTGCGTGATCATCATCAGCGTCTGGAAGAAACACCGGAAGCAGAAATCATGAAAGCCCGCGACTATGTTTTGGCGACAACAGGTCCGGAAGCTGAAGAGCAGGATAATCGGTCTGAAGATGTACCCGAAGGTGATAATCCGGTCGTAATTGCCGACATGGTCACAAACATTCAAACCATGACCGTTTCCGAAGCCGTAATGCGTTTAGATTTATCCGGACAGAACGCTTTGATGTTCCGCAATCCACAACATGACGGCCTGAATATGGTCTATCGTCGTGAAGACGGAAACGTCGGATGGGTCGATCCTGAAGGAAATAACAATTCATAAAAAACTAATATAACGGGAATTTCCCAAGCGTGTTTTTATAAATTTTAAAGTTAAAACGGCTATGCACAAATAGCCGTTTTTTTATTCGAAAAGCCTTGAATCATGGGCTTTTTTGGATCATAACATCATCTGTGTAGTGGAACGAACAGTGGGGAAAATATGTTATCTCACAGAGAAAAATTGCGTTTTAATTTTATTTTGCCGAACCTTGATCTGGCCGGTAAAAAACAGGTTTTTGATGTTTTGGCATCCGGATTTTCCGAGAATTCTGACATCAAGAAATCTGAGCTTGTAAAAGCTTTCTTAAAACAAGAAGCACAATCATCATCCGGAATCGGTGATGGAATTGCACTGCCACACCTTCAGATCGAGAATATCAATAGTCCTGTGAGTGCATTGATAAAGCTCAAAAGACCCATTGATTTCAAAGGTGTTGATGACACACCTGTCGATATTGTTTGCTGCGTTATTTCACCGAAAGCAGATGGCCCTCATCACTTGCGCAGGCTGTCCCGTCTATCACGTTTATTGCGCGACAGCGATTTTTGTGACAATGTAAGAAACACTGACGACATAAAACAGCTACAGGACTTGTTTTTAGAATATCAAAAACAAATATTGATGGCTGCGTAAAATAAAAAACTCTCCCGGCTTACTGAGGTTGTGTGTGGTAAACCAATGTGGAGATAAAAAATGTTAAGAGAACACCCTTATATACAACGAGCCCGCATCACGGAAAGTATTACTGAACGTGGTGTTACGCAGCGTCTCATCGTCGAAACCGATATCAACCTCTCACAAGAACGTAATAGTGCAGACGATAAAAAGCTTGCACGTTTGAAGTCCTATCTCACGAACCTTGCGATGAATGATTTTGGTGATTTCAGTGAAATTGAAATTCGCCCCTATGGTGATCAGGACGATATTGAAAGCGAATGCGCCGCTTAAATTTTAATTATAGAATAACGAAAAGCCGGGTGATGATCCCGGCTTTTTTTATGACTTAATGGAGCGTAATCGGATGCATATCGTTTTGCTGTATCAATGCGACAGCAGACGGATAGCTATCTATCATCGATATCTGCCGCCCGTCTGCGGCATGAACTGAAAAACCGGTATGGTTGTCGTCCATTTGAATGGGTTTGATATAGGCAATCTGATCCACGCCCATGCTCAGAAAATCCTGAACACTGATTTGCTTTAACAAATCATGCATGTTTTGGCTCTCTTCCATTGGCATTAGTCCGTTTTCTTCTTGTCAACGCCAATGGCCTTAGCAGAAGATTTGCCGTTGGTTTCCATGTTTTCAGAGGATGTAATCGAAATCTTCTTAGCTTTGGATTCCGGCACAACGCGCTGCATATCAATATGCAACAGGCCACTGTCCAGAGTCGCGCCCAGAATTTCTATACCATCGGCGAGGACAAACGAACGCTGGAACTGCCGTGCGGCAATACCGCGATGCAGATAAATGCGTTCATCATCATGCGCATCATCCTGTTGCCCACGGATCACGAGCTGGTTGTTCTCAACTTC
This sequence comes from Pseudomonadota bacterium, assembly GCA_039026795.1. GTDB lineage: Bacteria > Pseudomonadota > Alphaproteobacteria > Micavibrionales > Micavibrionaceae > JAUHXT01. Next base: position 1,356 of record JBCCLQ010000071.1, on the reverse strand, counting down.
GATATCGAGATCATCCATCGTAAATCCGGCAACAGCGAGCGTGATCCGCAGACCGTTTTCACCGATTTGTTCTATATTGTAAGGCGGATATCCTTCTCCTGCGCTTTTGCGCAATCTATCGAAGGTCTGTTCCAATTGGTCAAAGCCCAGGAACATAGGGCTATCAAACAAGGATAGTCTTGTGTTCATCATACTCCTCCTATGAGCAAGTAAGTTATGTTATGTGAGACCCGCACCGTGCAGCGCCTCAACGTCTTAATTATATAGGATTCAGGTTAGGATTTTCAAGCAGGCCTAAGAGGCTGTTTTCTTTACGAATTTTCGGTCACAATACATACATTCGACCTCTGATCGGCCATCAAATGAGTACCAGACAATCGGGTGTCCAAGCGGGCCGCCGCCGCCATCGCATGACACCTGATCGGCATCTTCCGCGACAACTATCACTTCGGGTGGCTCTGGGCTTCTATCTTTGGGCATAAAATCTTCTGATTTCTTTACGAATTCGTTACCAATACAGCCTTAAATTGACATGAGACGAACAACAACACAAGCCATATAAAACAATGCAGGCAAAACTCAAAAATCAGGATATTTCCTTTACGGATCATGCGGTAGCCACGGCAAAGCCGGATCATTACGTGACAATCGACGTCGATGTTTCAGCCGTTTTAAACAGCTGGAAAGACTCGCTGTTTGCGTTTGAATGGATGAACAAAGACGGATCCCTAAAAACGCTGGATGATATGCCATTAGCGCAACGCCAAAGCCGTTTGGACATAGAAAATGACCTAAAGGCCGGTAAAGGTATGACCAAACCCGTTTTGGGCATCGGTATGCTCGGCGGGGTTGAGATTGGCGCGGGCAAGGCCGTATTTTTAACTTTGGCCGCATTGGGTCATAACAGCATTCCCGTGCATGTGCTGAAGGCCGATCAGGACGAGTTGGAAGATATCTTAAGCAAATAAGTCATATTCAACCCACTTCGTCATCCCAGCGAAAGCTGAGATCCATACAATCATGCATTACTTACCATGGATCCCGGATCAAGTCCGGGATGACGGTAACGCGAAAATAAGTCATTTTTCTTTTACGAATTTCCTGTAAAATCAAACACATGAAACGTTCGGAAAACGGCTCCGCTATTTTTTATATTCTGATCGCCATCGTCTTGCTGGCGGCACTCACATACAGCTTCACACAAAGCACCCGCACCAGCGGTGATAACCTTACAGACCAGCAGGCTTCTCTTATTGCAAGCGAGATTATTGAGTACGGCAACACAATCACAAACGCAGTACAAAAATTAAAACTGCGTGGCTGTGCAGATGATGAGATCAGCGTTCAAAGAGATTG
>JBCCLQ010000070.1:0-8855 GCA_039026795.1 Pseudomonadota bacterium | reverse complement strand
GCAGTGCTCCAGCCTTACAGTTTGCCCGCAAATATCCTAATAAAGTAGAGAGACTCATTCTAATTGAAGGTAATTTAATAAGTAATGATTGCGGATATTTGAGTAGAGATATGTCAGCTAAAAAAGATGATGTGGAATTATTGCAAGTAGTTCAACAAACGGCCTTAAAAATGAAATCTTCGCAATATACAGGCTGGCGTAGTTGGGCTAAAGATGTAGTATCTGTTTCAGCGAATACTATGCGCGACTATTCTCACGAGTTAGTTGCCCAGTCGGACTCCGGTGAATTATTAGATATATTTCATGAAATACAGTCTCCTAAACTTTATATTTATGGTGATGAGTATTTAGGTCATCCAATTATTGAAAGACTTGATCATATTCCAAAAGCTTATATTGAAGGTGCCGGCCATTTTGTCATGACAGATAAGCCTGATGATTGCGCACAAAGTATTTTAAATATGTGAGCCAAGGCTTGTAATCGTCGTTCAATTTTTCTATATCTTGTGCATTATCGTCATCCCAGCGAAGGCTGGGATCCATTTTAATTAAAATATTCTATGGATCCCGGATCGTAAATCTCGTAAACGCATCAAAGATGCTATTCGACTAACGTCCGAGATGACAGGTTAAGGAATAATAAAGGATTTTTCATATGGTATCTGCTGTTGAACAGCTCGCAAAAAATGCAAACTGGGGTGCGCTGGCCAAGGCCACGGAACTGAAGCAACGGATCTTATTTGTCCTTGGTGCTTTGATAGTCTATCGCGTTGGAACATATATTCCTGTTCCTGGTATTGACCCGCAAATCTGGAGCGAGATTTACGATCAGAAGGGTGGCGGTATTCTGGATATGTTCAACATGTTCTCTGGCGGCGCGTTGTCTCGTATGACGATTTTTGCGCTGAACATCATGCCGTACATCTCGGCTGCGATTATCATGCAGCTAGCAACTGCGATGTCGCCCAATCTAGAAGCCTTGAAAAAAGAAGGCCAACATGGCCGTATGAAAATCAACCAGTACACGCGTTATCTCACAGTATTTTTAGCAACCATTCAGGCTTACGGTTTGGCCGTTGGTCTGGAAGGTATGATGGGGGCAACAGGCCCTGCCGTTATTGATCCAGGGCTATTCTTCCGCATCTCAACAGTTATTACGATTGTGGGTGGTACAATCTTCTTGATGTGGCTGGGTGAGCAGATCACACAACGTGGGATCGGGAATGGTATTTCCCTGATCATCTTTGCTGGGATTGTGGCCGAATTGCCGCGTGCCTTTGGTAGTTTGTTGGAATTGGGCCGCCAAGGACAATTCAATTTCCTTGAGATGTTGGCTCTACTTCTTTTGATCGTTGGCGTGATCGCCTTTATCGTATTCATTGAGCGTGCGCAGCGTCGTGTGACAGTGCAATACCCAAAACGTCAAATGGCCGGTGGTCGTATGATGAGTGGTGGTGAACAAAACCACCTGCCGTTGAAATTGAACACAGCCGGTGTGATTCCACCAATCTTTGCATCATCTTTACTATTCTTGCCGCTAACAATTGCGAATTTCACTAATGTAGAAGGCGGCGGAGCGTTGGCTAATATGGCGGATTTCCTGTCACGTTATCTGGCGCACGGTGAACCGGCTTACATGTTGTTGTTCGGTGGTTTGATCGTATTTTTCGCGTTTTTCTATACTGCGATTGTATTCAACCCGCAGGAAAATGCAGATATGCTTCGTAAATATGGCGGCTTCGTGCCCGGTATTCGCCCCGGCAACAATACGGCTGAATACTTGGATTTTGTGCTGACGCGTATTACAGCTGTTGGTGCTCTGTACCTTGTCTTTATTTGTTTATTGCCTGAATTTATGATTTCGCATTACTCCATTCCGTTTTATTTTGGTGGAACGAGCTTGCTGATTGTGGTGAGTGTGACCATGGATACTGTGGCACAAGTGCATTCGCATTTGATTGCGCATCAATATGAAGGCCTCGTGAAGAAAACCAAACTGCGCGGAACGCGTGGTCGTCGATAAAGGAGTGCATTATGAACCTGATTTTAATTGGCCCTCCGGGTGCAGGTAAGGGAACACAAGCCAAGCTGTTGGAAGATAAATACGGCTTAAAACAGCTTTCTACAGGCGACATGTTGCGCGCCGAAGTTGCTTCGGGTTCAGAGCTTGGTTCTAAAGCTAAAGATCTGATGGACGCTGGCGAACTTGTTCCTGATGAATTGATTGTAGATATGATCGCCGGTCGTGTATCACAACCTGATTGTGAGAACGGTGTGATTTTCGATGGCTTCCCGCGCACAGTTGACCAGGCTCAAGCCCTTGATGCGATGTTGGCCGACCTAAAACGTCCATTGGCAGCCGTGATTTTGTTTGAAGTCGATGAGGAAGCGCTTGTCAACCGTCTGAATACCCGTATTGCAGACTGTGAAGCTGCTGGAACCCCTGTTCGTGCCGATGATAACGAAGAAACTTTGCGCAACCGCCTTGAAGTTTATCGCAATCAAACAGCACCGATTATCCCATATTACGAGGCAGAAGACCTGCTGTTTCGCGTGGACGGTATGGCATCAATTGATGAAGTATCAAACGCTGTGACAGCCGTTCTCGATAACGCCAAAGCGGCTTAAAAATCCTTTGAAAATAAAGCGTTGACAAGGCTTTTCGAATGCCTATAATGCGTCCATCTTAAGCCCCAAAGAGCAAAAAGTGCCTTGTATAAGGCATTGTTTTAAAAGGCTTTTGTTTTGTTTACAAACCGGCGCGGTGGAAGTTTAACGCACGGAGCTGTATACGGTTTGGTTTGAAATTTTACAAGAGGAGTTAAAATGGCTCGTATTGCCGGGGTAAATGTTCCCGATAAAAAACGTGCTGTCATCGCACTAACTTACATTCACGGCATTGGTCGTACCAAGGCGCGTGAAATTCTGGACGTGTGTGGCCTAGAGCGCACAAAGCGTATGTTCGATCTGACTGAAGACGAATTGAACAAAATTCGTGCGGAAATCGACACAGACAAATACACAATCGAAGGGGATCTTCGTCGTGAAGTTGCCATGAACATCAAACGTTTGATGGACATGAAATGTTACCGTGGCTTGCGTCACCGTAACCGTCTGCCTGTTCGTGGTCAGAAAACAAAAACAAATGCCCGCACCCGTAAAGGGCCGGCCAAACCAATAGCCGGTAAGAAGAAGTAAGGGAGCATAGATAATGGCAAAAGCAGTTCGTAAGAAAAAAGCAGTCCGCAAGAACATCACAGCAGGTGTTGCACATGTTGATTCATCATTCAACAACACCATGATCACAATTGCAGACGCACAAGGAAACGCAATCTCTTGGTCATCAGCCGGGATGATGGGTTTCAAAGGATCACGTAAATCCACACCATATGCCGCGCAGGTTGCTGCAGAAGATGCAGGCCGCAAGGCACAGGAACACGGCATGAAAGAATTGGATGTCCTCGTCAAAGGACCTGGTTCAGGTCGTGAATCAGCATTGCGTGCATTGAGCATGATTGGATTTACAATCAAGAACATTAAGGATGTTACACCCATTCCACATAATGGTTGTCGTCCACGTAAACGCAGACGCGTTTAAGAGTAGAAATTTTTAACCACCAGAGGCCGGTTAAGAGCCGGATGACGTGAAAGGAAAAACGAAATGATACAGAAAAACTGGCAGGAACTAATTAAGCCATCAAAAGTCGACATTGCTTACGGCTTAAACGAAACAATTGGTAAAATTGTTGCAGAACCTTTAGAGCGTGGCTTCGGTTTGACATTGGGTAACGCATTGCGTCGTATCTTGCTGTCATCTTTGCAAGGTGCTGCCGTAACAGCGATCCAGATTGATGGTGTCCAGCACGAGTTTTCATCTATCGAAGGTGTCCGTGAAGATGTCACAGATATCGTATTGAATGTAAAGGCGATTGCTGTTCGCATGCATGTTGAAGGGCCAAAGAAAATGCGTTTGGCTGCAACTGGCCCATGTGAAGTGACTGCTGGTATGATCGAAGCGGGCGCGGATATCGAAATCATGAACCCTGAGCTTGTGATCTGTACTTTGGATAAAGGTGCGAAACTGAACATGGAAATGACAGTGAACACCGGTAAGGGCTACCGTCCGGCTGCACACAACCGTCCGGAAGAAGCGCCTGTTGGCCTTATTCCTGTGGACTCAGTGTTTTCACCGGTTCGTAAAGTCACATATGAAGTGGAAGATACACGCGTGGGTCAGATTACTGACTACGATAAACTGACACTAAGCGTTGAAACAAACGGTGTTATTACTCCGGAAGATGCGGTCGCTCTGGCAGCACGTATCTTACAGGATCAACTTCAGGTCTTCGTGAACTTCGATGAACCTGATGTGAAGGAAGAAAAAGAAGAAGGTGACGATCTGCCATTCAACCGCAATTTGTTGCGTAAAGTGGATGAGCTTGAATTGTCTGTTCGTTCTGCCAACTGCCTTAAAAACGATAACATCGTTTACATTGGTGATTTGGTGCAAAAGAGCGAAAACGACATGCTTCGTACACCAAACTTTGGTCGTAAGTCATTGAACGAGATCAAGGAAGTTTTGACCAACATGGGTCTGCATTTGGGTATGCAGGTTGAAGGTTGGCCACCGGAAAATATTGAAGAATTGGCGAAGAAGCTGGACGACCCGTTCAGCGCCTAAGCCGCAAACTTTGAGAGGATAAGGCCATGAGACATGGTATGAAACAAAGACGATTAAACCGCACGGCTGCTCACATGCAGGCGATGTTGGCAAACATGTCTGCTGCACTTGTGAAGCATGAGCAGATCACAACGACTTTGCCAAAGGCGAAAGAATTACGTCCGTTCGTGGAAAAGCTTGTGACATTGGGTAAAAAAGCGAAAGCTGACCCTGCGAAAGCTTTGGCGAACCGTCGTTTGATCATGTCTAAAATGCGTGACAAAACACAAACAGCCAAAATCATGGATGTGCTGGCTGAGCGTTATGCAGATCGTGATGGTGGTTATATCCGCATCATGAAGGCCGGTTTCCGCTATGGTGATAATGCACCAATGGCTGTGATTGAATTCGTTGATCGTGATGAAGATGCCAAAGGCCAGGATAGTGGCCCGGTATGGGAAGACGAAGATGAGTTCGAAGATGTTGAAGAAGAGCAAAAAGTAGCGGCTTCAGCTTAAATCACATAAAGAATTTGTTTCTGACTTCGGTTAGAACAGATAAAGCGGGTACCAACGGCGGGCCCGCTTTTTTCTTTTTTTCTTTGAAATTTTCTCACTCACGGCGTCATTTCAGAGCTCGCCTATGCTTATAGGCTTCGTTCTTTATTCCTGGTGAGTAAAAAAATTTCTGCGCAAATACGCTTCTAGGCGGATTTTTTGGTACGGGGTTGGTAGACGAATTCGGAAGAGGGAAAAGCGCGCGCGCGGACTTCTGACGCGTAGGTTTTAACTGCATCTTCCATGATGGGTGAGACGTCAGCAAAGGATTTCACAAATTTAGGTTTACGCCCATCCGTGATACCCAACATATCTTCGGTCACCAGAATCTGTCCATCACAGGCTGCGGATGCGCCGATTCCGATTGTAGGAACTGGAACAGCAGCCGTGATTGCGGCGGCAAGCGGTTCACTCACCCCTTCAATCACAATGCTAAACGCGCCTGCATTTGCGACGGCTTTGGCATCATCCATAATTTGCTCAGCTTCTACACCGTCATGGCCACGGGATTTATAGCCGCCCAATGTGTTCACGGCTTGGGGGCGAAGACCGATATGTCCCATAACTGGAACGCCGCGTTCCGTCATGAAGGCGATGGTGTCCGCCATTTCCGCACCGCCTTCCAGCTTCACGGCCTGGCAGCCTGTTTCTTTCATAATTTGCGCACCATTTCGAAAAGCTTGTTCGGGACTTTCCTGATACGATCCGAATGGCATATCGACAACAACCAATGCGTTTTCGGATGATCGCACAACGGCTTGCCCGTGGCGGATCATCATTGGTAAATCTGCGCCGAGTGTATCGTCCATACCATAGAGCACCATGGCCATGGAATCGCCCACAAGCATAAGATCGCAGTGATTATCTAAAATCTGTGCCACGCGCGCTGTATAGGCCGTGAGGCACACGAGCGGTGTTTCGTTTTTGGCGCCAGCAATATCGACGACTGTTTTTCTCATGATTTGCATAAAATCACGGTTTCAAAGCGTGCGCAAGTCATGTTTCAGCCATAATTGCGTCTTGAATGTGCCTTTATAGAAGCCTAGATTTTAGGCGCTATGACGACTCGTACGATTTTGCAGATTTGTTCAATATTCCTGATTATGGTCGGGGCAACGGCCTTTGCCCAACCCAAAGAAGCACCGCAATCGCGTGAGCAGGTGATGTTATCTTTCTCTCCGGTCGTTAAACGTGTTTCTCCGGCTGTGGTGAATATTTATACCAAGCGTGTTGTGACGCGACGTGTGAGTCCGTTTATGGGTGATCCGTTTTTTGATCAATTCTTTGGTGGTGGGTTTGGCGGTTTGTCTCGTAAGCAGGTTGAAAATTCCCTCGGGTCAGGTGTGATTGTTGAAGCCGATGGATTGGTTATTACGAACGCGCACGTCATTAAAGGTGCTGATGAGATTTCCGTTGTTTTGAGTGATGGGCGAGAGTTTGATGCGAAACTGTCTTTGCTGGATGAGCCTTCCGATTTGGCCGTGTTGCGCATGAACACAGAAGGTGAGAAAATGCCGTTTGTGACGTTGAGGCCAAGTGAGACCCTGGAGGTCGGGGATATTGTCATCGCTGTCGGTAATCCATTCGGTGTGGGGCAAACTGTGACGAGTGGTATTGTATCCGCGCTCGCACGATCATCGTTAAACATCAATGATTTCAATTTCTTCATCCAAACCGATGCGGCGATCAATCCGGGGAATTCCGGTGGCCCGTTGGTGGCGATGGATGGCAGCGTAGTTGGTATCAATACGGCGATTTATTCGCGTGATGGTGGTTCGCTTGGGATTGGGTTTGCTGTTCCGTCTGAAATGGTGAACACGGTAATTGCAGCCGAAAAAAGCGGGCGCATGGGTGATGAAGGTGTTATTCGCCCGTGGATTGGCGTAAGTGCGCAAACAGTGACATCTGATATTGCTGATAGCCTTGGTCTCAATCGTCCGACTGGTGTATTGATTGCTGATTTGCATTCCGTGAGCCCGGCTAAGAAAGCAGGTTTGGAATCAGGTGATGTTGTTGTGGCCGTGAATGGTAAACAAGTTCGAGACCCCGCGGAGATGCGTTTTCGTCTGGCGACTGTGCCATTGGGTGAAGCTGCTAATCTGGAATATTTACGTCAGGGCGAAAAACGCACTGCTGAATTAACAGCGATGGCACCACCGGAAATTCCAGCGCGAGAGACAACCGTTTTGGAGGGAGCACATCCGTTTAACGGCGTTACAGTATCCAATCTGAACCCGGCTGTAGCAATTGAGTTAGGTCTAAAAGGTGATGATGAAAACGCCGTTGTTGTGACAGCCGTGAATCCCCGCACCGCCGGATACCGTGTTGTGCGTCCGGGTGATATCATTCTCGCCATCAATGATGATGAAATTGAAGATATCAAAGACTTAAAACGTGAGTTATCACAGGGGGAACGTCGAGGTGGATGGGCGCTTTTACTTGAGCGTAACGGTCGTAAAACCCAGATTGTGGTGCGTTAAGAATAGGACTCGTATTTCTCGCGCGTTCGCATTATGTTCTTAAGCAATGAACGCAAATCTTTTTCAAATATCAGATTTATCGCATGACGCTCCGCGTCCGCTGGCAGATCGTTTACGCCCGCAAACACTGGATCAAATCGTTGGTCAGAATCATTTGGTTGGCGCTGATGCGCCGATCGGAAAAATGGCTGCATCGAATAATCTGGCTTCGATGATCCTGTGGGGGCCTCCGGGATGTGGAAAAACCACATTGGCTAAAATTCTGGCTGATCATACAGATATGCATTTCGAAATGCTGTCTGCGATTTTTTCAGGCGTAGCGGATTTGCGCAAAACTTTCGATGCTGCACGCGCAAGACGGCAAGAAGGTAAAGGTACGCTTTTGTTCGTTGATGAGATTCATCGTTTCAACAAATCACAACAAGATGCGTTTTTGCCTGTCGTGGAAGATGGAACGATTACGTTGATTGGCGCTACAACCGAAAACCCATCCTTTGAATTAAACGCGGCGCTTTTGTCACGTGCGCAAGTCTTTGTATTGAAGCGTCTGGATGAAGCAGGTTTAGAGATTTTGTTACAACGTGCGGAAGAGGATATTGGTAAAACTTTACCCTTGGATACGGAAGCGCGGGAAACATTAAAAGCGATGGCCGATGGAGACGGACGGTATGTTCTGACACTGGCCGAACAAGTTTTTGCTCAGGATGAAACGCTGGATCGTCAAGCGCTTATGGAGCTGCTTCAAAAACGTGCACCGCTTTACGATAAAAGCGACGATGGGCATTACAATCTTATATCTGCCTTGCATAAATCGGTGCGGGGGAGCGATCCGGATGCGGCTTTGTATTGGTTTGCGCGCATGTTGCCGGGTGGTGAAGACCCACGCTATCTGGCACGGCGTATGATCCGTATGGCATCTGAAGATATTGGTCTGGCAGACCCGCAAGCTTTACAAATCACATTGAGTGCCGCGGATGCCTATGAGCGTTTGGGTTCACCGGAAGGAGAGTTGGCACTTGCACAGGCCTTGGTGCACTTGGCAACAGCTCCGAAATCAAACGCAGTTTACACAGCGTACAAATCAGCGATGCGCACTGCCAAGGATACGGGATCACTTGCCCCGCCCAAACATATTTTAAACGCACCTACGAAATTGAT
>JBCCLQ010000069.1:0-9083 GCA_039026795.1 Pseudomonadota bacterium | reverse complement strand
GTCCAGTAATAAATCTCAACTTTCGCCATAATGAATCCTTTTCTTTTGACTGCTTAAAGCAATATAAATCAAAGTGATGAAAACAGAAGTTTTAATTATTGGTGGCGGTGTTCCGGGCTTAACGCTCGCGCTCTTGCTAGGTCAAAAGGGCATTGAAACCTGTGTTGTCGATACTGAAAAAGTTATCCCTTTGAATGAAGTGGAACTCACAGGTCGCACATCGGCTCTGTGGGCGGAATCGATTGAACTTTTAAAATCGGCCAGAGTTTGGGACGCAGTTGAAAGTTATACAGAGCCTCTGCGTGCCTTACGCATTATTGATGACAGTAGCAAAGTGATGGATCCTGTTCAGGTTGATTTTGAATCCCGCGAAATCGGTCTGGAAGTTTTTGGTTACAACACACCCAACGCCAAACTCCGTGCGGCTCTGGTCGAAGAAATCTCCAAATTCGAAAAAATCATGCACATTGCCCCTGCCCGTTTGCATGATTACACGGCAACACCGTCCAAGATCATTGCCAGACTGGAAGGTAAAACGGAAATCGAAGCGAACCTGATCATTGGCGCGGACGGCCGCAATTCTGTCACGCGTCACATGGCGGGCATAGAAGTCAGCAAACAGGATTACGGGCAAAGCGCACTTACATGCGTAATTGATCACACTTTGGATCATGGCGGCATATCAACAGAACACCATCGCCCCGGTGGCCCGTTTACAACTGTGCCGATGCCCAATAAGCAATCTGCCATTGTCTGGATGGAAAAAACCGAAGACGCCGAACGGTTTATAAAACTGGAAAAGCAACATTTCGAACAAGCCTTACAAGAACGCACGCGTGACTCGCTGGGCAAAGTAACGCTCGCAACCAATCCCGAATGCTGGCCAATCATCACACAAAATGCAAAAGCTCTCACCGCGCCGCGTTGCGCTTTGATGGCCGAAGCAGCGCACGTGATGTCACCTATCGGCGCACAAGGGTTGAACCTCTCTTTACGTGATGTCCGATCACTGGCGAACGTTATCATCAAAGCCATGAGTGTCGGTGAAGACCCAGGCAGCGCGACTGTGCTTCAAAAATATGCGCGCGAACGCAAGGCTGATGTTGATACACGTGTGAACGGCATTGATCTCTTCAACCGCCTGGTCAGCAATAACAAATCATCTTTGCGTGGATTGCGCCGCATGGGTTTAAAAACGCTGGATACACTGCCAATGCTCAAGGAATTCACAATGATGCAGGGGCTAACCCCACAATCATTTCACAACGCGGGCAAGCGTTAAAACATGAACAGCCTCTGCACCACCATCTAATAAAGCCCGCGTACATTCATTCACTGTCGCCCCTGTAGTATACACATCGTCAATCAGAACAATTGTTTTACCCTTCATGCGCTCTGTACGGCGTTCATTTACTGCAAATGCTTTTTTCACATTCTGCGCGCGCTCTTTGGCACGCAAATGCCCTTGCGACGGTGTGGATCGCACGCGTAAAAGCGCATCAGGAATACTCGGCATTTTGATATCACGTCCCAGCGCTTGGGCAATCACAGCCGCCTGATTATAGCGCCGTTTCAAAAGCCGCCAGCGATGAAGCGGCACAGGCACCAAAAAATCCGCATCCTTTAAAATATTCGCACCGGCCGATCTCAGCCACGGCAAAAACGCCAAAACGCTATGCATCTGATCCGCATGTTTAAATCGCAAAACCAAATCCCGCGATCCATCATCATAAACAAGAGCTGATCTTGCAGATTTAAAAGACGGTTCGTTTTCGATACAACCCGCGCAAATGGTGTTCTCTTCGACCTCATAATCGAACGGCAGACCGCATTTCGCACATTGCGGAGAACCGATAAAACGCAAGCCCGACCAGACATCAGGTGCGATCATCCCCTGTCGATCCACTTGCTTCCCGCTCACGACACAGCGCGGCGGCAAAACCATATCTAATATCTTATGTGCAGCACTCATGACTTGGCGTCCCTTTACACCCCCTTACAGTTGCATATATTCATAGAAGAATAAATCACTAGAAAAACGAGCCTCGATAATATAGAAAATATATGACTTCCGGTTCCATACAACATAACCATGCGAGCGCTATGAAAGTTGCGACACTTGAGGCAGAAAAACCCATCCAACCTGACGATGCCCTTCAGGACGGCATGGATGATGTTCGTGCCCTACTCTCTGCGCTAGAACCTCGTATCGTGAAACAAGCCTGGTTTACCATGGCGCATCTCATCCTCGATAAAGGCAGCCGCGTTCTGGATAAAGGCTGCAAGGATGGCGCTGCCGTCTATGCCATGGCTTTGATGAATCCTGATCATCACTTTATAGGCCTCGACCGCGATGCACGCGCGATTAAAAAAGCCAAAGACAAATATAAACTCCCGAACCTCGAATACATGTCGGGAGATGTGACTGAAAATTTCCTGCAACCCAATTCATTGGATGCGGTGATCAATTCTTTCAATCTGCACGAAACCTATTCGCGCACCCATTGCAGCGAACAAGCGGTTCAGGAATCTTTAGAACGGCATATGTCGTTGCTCAAAGATAACGGACTTTTGTTCATCCGTGACTACGCCATGCCCAATCCTGACGACTATGTGATTTTGGAAATGCCCGAAGAGCCTGGCAAAGGCGACGGCATTCACGGCGTATCAGAAGTCGATTTGCTTATCCAGTTTTCGGAACAGGCACGCGCCCGCGAAGACCCGATCCATGGCGGCTTTTATCTTGAGGATTTACCGCCGCGCTTCCCCCGCACCCGGCGTTTTCGCTTGCCGCATAAATGGGCCTACGAATTTGTGATCCGCAAGGATGATCGCGATAAATGGAACGATGAGCTTCATACCGAATATACGTTTTATACCGAACGCGACTATCGCAAAACTTTGCGCGCCCTTGGCGCACGTGTGCTGTATACGGCACCGCATTGGGATGAGGAAAAAGTAGCCGCCCGCTTTGATAAGAAATTCAGGCTCTATAACGAAGACTTGGAAGCTTTGGGACCACCACCAACCAGCTTTATCGCACTCGCCCAGAAAACAGGCGAAAAGAAATCGCTTGTTCTCACAGAGCGCAGGCCATCACGCCAGCACAATGGACGTATGACCATCACAGCTATGCGCGATGATGAAAATGGCGGCATTATTGATGTTGTTTCCCGCAATGTTGAAAGCACCGAAGTCATACCTTATTACGTGACACCCGAAAATACTTTGCGTGTTTTTGTCCACGAAGGCATACCGCGTGCACTGACCAATACCGTCCCGCGCTTTACCAGCAATCTGGATGGTAAAAAATGGTCAGGCCATATGACCGAAGCGATTGCGCTTCCCAACGAAGTCATTCACGAAATAAAACCGCAGGATCGTAAAAGCCTTGTGCTCTTCACACGTGATTATCTCGGTCTAAAACCTGCCGATGATGCAGAGCTGGAGGATGGCCCTGCCCTCTACCCTGCTCCCGACTACATTGACGAACGCATTGAAACCAAATACTTACGTGTCGATACTGAAAAAAATGATTTTGAACCCCGCAAAACGCTCGAAGATATCGAAGGCTTTTCTACCAAAGGTCGCGTGCGTGATGTTGATGCGCAAGATATCCTGAATGCTGCTGGCGTTGGACTCTTACCAACATGCAGGCTCGAAGTGCAAATCATGGCACTCTATGAAAAACTTGGCATACCTTATATGGCTTGGGCGGACTGCCCGTTAACACTGAAGGAAGGCGAACCCAAAAACGTCACACGCCTTCAAAAGCAAATTCATAAACTCGCCGAACATGATGACCGCTATCAGGAAATCAAAGGCAGCGCAGGCCAAATCAAAACCGTGAATTCCATCTTTGTGGAAGAAGGTCAGGCCGAAGGCGGCATCACGGGATTGGCGTCACGCGATATGGAATTCGTGATGCAGGAAGACACCGCACAGAATGTTGCCGTTGTTCTTCCGCTCACAAAAAAAATCAACGGCGAAGTCATGGCCGGTATTGTTGAAACCTACCTGCCCGTACCGCAACGTTATAAAGGCAATGGGTATATGATTTCCTGCCCTAGCTATCCGCTACCACGCGAGCTTACAAACTTCGAAATGGTGCGCAAATACATCGCCGACAAATTCGAAGTCAAAATCGAAAACGTTGCACGCATGGGCGAAGGATATTTCACGCATATCGGCGTCACACCTCAACGTATCTATCCCTTTGCCGTTACGACCGCCGGTGCATCAGGATACAAAAAGGTTGGGCGTACACACGGCCCCTGCCAATACACACCGCTTTATGATTTATGCGATATGTTGTATCTCGACAACTACTACAGCTTTCTAAAAGTCTCTGCGATGGCAATTACGGGTGCATTAGGACAAGACAGTATGTTGTCCGCCAAAACAGGCATGGAACCGATGTATTCCAACAGCAAATCTTTACCTGTCTCTACACGCACAAGCGAGATCAGCATGGACAACGTATCATCGTTTTCTAAAAAAGAACCCTCATGACGCCTGACAATCAAACACAAATCTTTGACCGCACCTTAAACCGCGCGCGCAAAGTAAAAGCTTACCAAAATTTTTCTGATTTCGATTTTCTCCATCAATTCGCGAGCAACCAACTCAAAGATCGTTTGAGTGACATCACACGCAACTTCGAAACGATTATTCAGCTTGGAGGGTATCATGAACAAATTATTGAAGGCACACACACTGTCGGAATGACAGACAAACACGCTGTGATTGCGGACGAGGAATTTCTGCCCTTCGGCAAAAACTCTCTGGATCTTGTGTTGTCACCCTTATGTTTACACACCGCCAATGACCTTCCCGGTGCGCTTATTCAAATCAATCATGCTCTCAAGCCGGATGGACTCTTCTTGGGCGCAATGTTTGGTGGTGAAACTTTGTTTGAATTACGTGAAAGCTTAAATAAAGCCGAGATCGAATTATCTGGTGGCCTCTCGCCTCGTATCTTTCCTTTTGCTGACAAACAACAAATGGGAGGTTTGATGCAGCGTGCAGGCTTCGCTCTTCCTGTCGTCGACTCTGATCTGATCACTGTGACTTACCCAAACCTTCAAAAACTCTTCGCTGATTTGCGCGGCGTGGGTGAAGGCAATATCATTCGTGATCGTCGCAAAGGCCTTACACACCCTGCTCTCTTCCAAAAGGCTGAAGACTATTATCGTGATACTTACACGGATAGTGGCGGAAAGCTGGAAGCCACCTTTGAAATTATATTTCTGACGGGCTGGTCTCCCCATGACTCCCAACAAAAACCCTTGCGCCCCGGATCGGCTGAGCATAGCCTTGCTGAAAAGCTCGGCACGCAGGAAGTCAAAACAGGTGAAAAGGTTGGACCATGATCAAAGTCACACTCGTACCAGTATTAAAAGATAACTACAGCTATATTCTGGAAGGAAACGGCCAATGTGCCGTTCTCGACCCCGGTGAAGCGGATCCGGTTATCCGTATATTGGATGAACATGGGCTAAAACCCGATTATATTTTAAATACGCACCATCACGCCGACCATGTGGCCGGAAACCAAAAGGTCAAAGACAAATATAAATCTAAAATTGTCGGACCTGCCGCAGAGGAAGAGCGCATTGTCGGCATTGATATCCCGCTTGATGAAAGCTCCTCCTTTACCTTTGCCGGCGAAACCGCACAAATCATTGAAACACCCGGCCACACCTCAGGCCACATTTGTTTTTACTTTGCAGACAGTGGCCTTTTATTCGCTGGCGACACTCTATTTTCTATGGGGTGCGGTCGTTTATTCGACGGTACGGCAGAAGATATGTTCGGCTCTTTACAAAAACTAAAAGTATTACCAGCGGAAACAAAACTCTATTGCGGACATGAATACACATTGGCCAACGCAGAGTTTTGCTATCACGCCGCTCCGGACAACGAAGACATCAAAACCAAACTTGAACACTTAAGAAAGCTTCGTGCAAACGGAAAGCCATCTATTCCATCGACTTTGGCAGAAGAATTAAAAACAAATCTGTTTTTAACAGCAAAAAGCGCGCAAGATTTTGCAACCTTGCGCGCTCAAAAAGATAATTTCTAAACGATTTAACCTTCTGCGGATTTATTCGGACGACGATTACGTGAACGCCGCTGAATATTCGCCCTTGGCGCTTCACCATCATCATTACCCTGATTACCGTTGGCATCATTGCTGGCGCCCTGTGGTTTTTTGTTACGGGATTTATGTTCGGGAATGGCAACACGTCCGGCACTGCTGTTATCACGTTCACTAACAGCCATTTCAATTTCTATACGGGATGCAACTTTACGCAATTCATGGACGGCTTCCTGTAAAGCTTCGCGTGCACTTGCATCTTTTTCTGATTTTCGCCAAGCGTCATATGCACCAATGCAGGTTTCCGATGTATCTTTTAATCTTTTTGCAACTTCATCCATAACGTGTTCCCTTCTCCTTCATTCTAATGGCTAACATAACCCGCGCGTTTTCATCACGCAAGGAAACAAGGATTCTTTTTTATGAATCACCGAAAACAGTGTTGAGTTGCTGAGACACGCGAATAAAAGTTGTGCGCTTGGAGAGTTCTTTTAAACGACGCGCACCTACGTAAGTACAAGCTGAACGCACACCGCCTAAAATATCTTGTAGCGTATCGGAGACATCACCGCGATACGGTACTTTAACAGTCTTTCCTTCACTCGCACGATATTCGGCAACACCGCCGGAATGTTTATCCATGGCTGTGTCACTGCTCATACCGTAAAACGTTACAAACTTTTGTCCGTTCTCTTCAACCACATCCATTTCCGATTGATCATGCCCGGCCAGCATACCGCCTAGCATGACAAAATCCGCACCGGCACCAAAGGCCTTCGCAATATCACCGGGTGATGTACATCCACCATCAGAACATACCAAACCACCCAATCCATGCGCGGCATCTGCACATTCAATGATGGCTGAGAGTTGCGGATAGCCGACACCTGTTTTCTTACGTGTTGTACACACGCTACCAGGGCCGATACCAACCTTCACAACATCGGCGCCGCTTAAAATCAATTCTTCAACCATTTCGCCGGTTACAACATTGCCTGCCATGATCGTCATATCCGGATGCGCATCACGCATTTGGCGTACATATTCTACAAACTGTTCGGTATATCCGTTCGCAACATCGATACAGATTTTATCGACGCTCTTACCGCTATCTGTTTTTAAAAACTCTTCCATCTTGTCGCGATCACTTTGCGACACACCAATACTGTACCAAACACTCTCGCCACCATTCTTGGCGTAGTGTGTTTCCAAATCTTTTAAGTCGTAGTGTTTGGTCAACGCGACGGTTAATCCGTTCCCGTCTTTTTCAAATGCCTTCGCCATGTCGAATGTGCCAACTCCATCCATATTGGCGGCAACAATCGGAACGCCATCATATTTATGACCGCTCCATTTAAAAATAAATTCACGATGAATATCGACGTCTTTGCGACTGGCCAGCGTGGATCGCTTCGGCCGTATCAGCACGTCTTTAAAATCGAGTTTTACATCTTCCTCTATTCGCATCGTTCTCTATTCTGGTTGTTATGATTTAAAAAATGATGAAGCCGCATCTTGCGATGCTTTTTTCTTGTCAATGTCACCGCGCACACGTTCGATTTCACCCTGTAAGTCCTCGATATACTCCTCGAGTTCTTCAACAGACAGATTTTCCAGATTTTTTGGAAACTCACTTGTCGTCTTCTTCAGCGGTAAATCATCATCAAACATCGCCATATCTCCTTATAATACCACATTAACTGATGATTACGCCTGATGAAAGAGGTGCGAAAAGCTTGCATAATTCAAAAAAATCCATATATTCCCCTTCAGTTCCCCTAAATTACTTATATGTTTATGTTTGAACCTGGGAACGGTTCAAAAACCCTATATGTATGGATTTAAAGAGAGATTAAGACGATGAGCAAAGCGCTAAACGCACCAACACTGTTAAAGCCGAAAGCAGCAGTCATCTGGCTGGTTGAAAATACAGCCATGACATTTGAACAGATTGCCGAATTTACTGGTCTACACTCTATCGAAGTACAGGCACTGGCCGATGGTGATGTTGGGCGCGGCATTATCGGTGAGCGCCCAAGCGGCTTAAGTGATGCCGAGCTGGAAAAGGCAGCCAACGATTCAACCTATATCCCGAAGCTGGATAAGCAAAAAGACTTGCCGACCATTAAAACACGTGCCAAAGGCCCAAAATACACACCGGTCTCCAAACGTGGCGACAAGCCGGATGCCATTGCATGGATCTTGAAACATCACCCGGAAATCTCGGATGCTCAGATTTGTAAGCTGGTCGGAACAACAAAACCAACCATCAATGCAATCCGTGAACGCACGCACGCAAACATTTCTGCGATTAAGCCACGCCACCCTGCTGAACTTGGTTTGTGCAGCTATAAAGAGTTGGAAGCCGCTTCTGATAAGGGTTTAAAGGCGCAAGGCAAAGATCCCGAAGCTGTGAAGGCTGAAAAGCAAAAGCAGATGGAAAGTGAAATGGCGCAACCACAGGAAGAAACTGCTGAGGAAGCAGCTGAACAAGCCTATGGCGGTTTCGACTTCTCGAACTTTGTATCCGGTACAAAAGCCGATCCGAACAATCAGGATTAAAAAAACACGGCCCTTATCTTCGGGGCCGTGCTCTGGTTTCATGCAGTATCATAATTCTTTATGATGCTCTGCGTATTTCCTCGATTTCGTCCTTCACTTGAAGTTTTTTAACTTTCAGATCTTGGATCATAAAATCACTCACTGCAGGCCTCGTTCGCGCATCTTTCAACATCGTATCCAAAGCGGCATGTTTGCGTTTTAAAGCTTCAAGTCTTTGGTGTGGTGTTGATCTATGGCTATCAGAATGCATAGGCGATTCCTCCTTCGTTCGAGTTATGATGATGTCGTCATATAAGTCTAGAATACTCACAACATTGCAAAACGCGCAAACGGCGCGTTTTTTTGACGTCTAATTATGCATGTATGGAGGTGTGGATAAGTTAGAAACTTCGTTTAATTTAAATAGTTTAATACAGCTCAT
>JBCCLQ010000068.1:0-9248 GCA_039026795.1 Pseudomonadota bacterium | reverse complement strand
TAAAAGTCATTGATGTTGTGAGTGTTGAAGATACAGGAAAACTTTTTGCGTGGGATGGTGAGGAAATACAGCCATGATCAAGGAACACTCAGAAGCTTTTGTCAGTGAAGTCGTTGCTTTGGCATGGGAAGATCGCGCATCGTTTGATATGATTGAACAACAAACAGGCCTGAAGGAAAAAGAAGTCATATCAATCATGCAAAAGCATATGAAACCATCCAGTTTTCGCATGTGGCGCAAGCGTGTATCAGGGCGTGCGACCAAACATAATCACAAATTAAAAGAGCTGCGTGGTGAGTAAAACACTGCGCCTGATATTGGGGGATCAGCTCTCTCATGACATATCGTCTTTATCCGATTGCGATAAAGACAATGATGTAATTTTGATGTGTGAGGTATGGAACGAAGCGACTTATGTTCATCATCATAAAAAGAAAATCGCATTTCTCTTCTCAGCCATGCGGCATTTTTCTGAAGAATTGAAAGATAAAGGTTATAAAGTTCATTACACAAAACTGGATGATCAGGAGAATGCAGGGTCATTCCATGGTGAGGTAGAGCAGGCCGTACAAAAATATAAGCCTAAGCAAATTATTGTGACTGAGCCCGGTGAATATCGGGTTTTAGAAGACATGAAAAGCTGGGAAGCTGATTTTGGTATTCCTATTGAAATTCGCGCTGATGATCGTTTTTTGTCAACGCCAGCGCAGTTTGCGGCTTGGGCAGAAGGACGAAAAGAGCTGCGCATGGAGTTCTTCTATCGTGAAATGCGCAAAGCGCACAATATTCTGATGGACGGCGATAAACCCGAAGGTGGGGAATGGAATTATGATTCCGAAAACCGCAAGCCGCCAAAAGAGGGATTGGATGTTCCAAAACCATATACAGGTCAAATTGATGAGATCACGCAGGAGGTACTCGATCTGGTTGCTGATAAATTCGCCGATCATTTCGGAGATTTAGAGCCGTTTTACTTTGCGGTCACACGTGATCAGGCGCTGTATGTTTTAGATAAATTTATTGATGAGCGTTTGAACCAATTTGGTGATTACCAAGATGCAATGGTGCAAGGTGAGCCCTGGATGTTCCATTCGCATATCAGTTTCTATTTGAATTGTGGCTTACTCAATCCAATGGAATGTATCGAGAAAGCTGAAAAGGCTTATCGGGACGGAAATGCGCCCTTGAATGCTGTGGAGGGATTTATCCGGCAAATCTTGGGTTGGCGGGAATATGTTCGCGGTATCTATTGGCTCAAGATGCCGGACTATGCTCAAGAAAATTTCTTCAATGCCGATCGAAAGCTACCCGAATTTTACTGGAGCGGTGATACACAAATGAATTGTTTGCGTCAATGTGTGACAGAAACAAAAGAAAATGCTTATGCTCATCATATTCAACGTTTGATGGTGCTGGGTAACTTCGCGTTACTCGCCGGGATTGATCCGCGATATGTGAATGAATGGTATTTGATTGTTTACGCCGATGCCTATGAGTGGGTCGAGCTGCCCAATGTGTCCGGTATGATTTTATATGCTGATGGCGGTTATCTGGCGAGCAAGCCGTATGCATCCGGCGGGGCATATATCAATAAAATGTCGGATTACTGTAAGGGATGTAAATATAAAGTGAGCAAGAAAAACGGGCCAGAGGCCTGTCCGTTCAATTATTTATATTGGGATTTTCTGATCCGCAATCGTGACAAGTTACAGAACAATGCGCGTGTAGCCATGATGTATAGAACACTCTATCGTATGGGCGATGAAAAGATGCAAGCTGTCACAGAAGACAGTCATCGCTTTTTCAAAGCATTAGAGAACAATGAAAAAGTCTGACTTGCCGACAAAAATATGCCCTGTCTGTAATCGCCCGTTTACGTGGCGTAAAAAATGGGAAAAGGTTTGGGACGAGGTGAAGTATTGTTCTGATCGTTGCCGTTCCAACCGTATTAAAAATTAAATGAGAATAATTCTTATTTAGAAATTTTCAAAAGAGGGGTCAATGACATACAAAAATGTAAGAGCGTTTGCTCTGCTGTCCACGTCAGTCTTTACGCTTAATGGAATTTCAACTGTATATGCTTTTCTAGGTTCCACAAAATGTTTGATAGATGCGCTCGCTGGGTTCGGGCGGTAATTGAAAAGGTTTCAGCTCTTCACGATCTTTGTAAGGTTCCTTGAGAGCAGATAGGAGGTCATGAAAAGGTTTCAGGTCGCCTTCGTTCCCAGCTGCTAGAGCTTCTTCGACTTTGTGATTGCGTGGAATGACAGATGGATTGTTATTTTTCATCAAGCATAAAGAGGATTTCAAGGGTTTTGTGTTTTGTTGCAATCTCGCCTGCCAACGTTCATACCATTCGGAAAACTCTTTGCTTTCAAATAGCGTACCAGAGGGTTTGTCCTCCTGGCTCAAATCCAGAAATGTGTTGGTGTAATCGGCATGGTTTTTTTTCATCCAATCCAGAAGATCCGATATGAGTTGTTCATCCTCCGTTTGCTCGCCGAACAACCCGAGTTTGCTTCGCATAATCAATAGCCATTTGATTTTATAAAGGGCGGGGAAGTCGTTGACTATTTTTTCCGCTATCTGAACGGCTTTATCGATATTTTCATCAATCAGTGGCAACAGCGCTTCGGCGAGCCGTGCGACATTCCACTGCGCAATAACAGGCTGGTTGTCAAAGGCATAGCGCCCCATTTGATCAATGGAACTAAATACAGTATTAGGATCATATGCATCCATAAACGCGCACGGTCCGTAATCAATCGTTTCACCGGAGATCGTCATATTATCTGTATTCATCACGCCGTGAATAAAACCCACCCGCATCCAGTGCGTGATTAGATCCGCTTGGCGATCCATGACGTGATGCAGAAAGTCTAATGCTTTATTCTCAGAGTCTTTAATATCCGGATCATGTCGATCAATCGTGTAATCAAGCAATGCTTCAACCAGGTTTTTATCACCTTGCGCGGCGGCAAATTCAAATGTACCGACCCTGATGTGAGAGCTTGCAACGCGTGTCAGAATCGCGCCTGGTAGAGGTGTTTCACGCATTACATCTTCCCCCGTGGTTACAACGGCCAGACTGCGTGTCGTTGGAATACCGAGCGCATGCATGGCTTCGGAAATGATATATTCGCGTAGCATCGGGCCAAGGGCTGCGCGCCCATCTCCACGTCGAGAATAGGGTGTACGACCTGATCCTTTAAACTGAATGTCCAAACGTCTTTCATCCGGTGTCATATGTTCGCCCCAGATATGTGCGCGGCCGTCCCCCAAAATCGTAAAATGACCGAATTGATGCCCGGCATAGGCCTGAGCGAATGGTTGAGAACCTTCAGGCAAACTATTTCCTGCGAAAAGGGCGGCTTGATCTTTTAGGTTTAATTTTGAGAAATTCAGCCCCATCGAAGTCGCCAGGTCATTGTTCAGGATCATCATCTCTGGCTTCGTAACAGGCAGGGGATCGAGCTGTGTGTAAAACCTATCAGGTAAGCTCAGATAGCTATTATCAAACCGGAAGCCGCAGTCTTTCATATATAACAACACCAGTTCTGAACGTGCGGAAATGATGGCGGTACTGGGAATTCGCAGTAGCGACCTAACTAATTGATATCCAATAAATTAAAAAATCGTATTTCTAATTTTTGTGTACTAGCGCAGTGTATCAACATAGCTGCTGAGTGCAAGTTTTTATATGTTGTTATTTTTTGTATCGTATCGTGGGTACATAAATTGTTTGTTTTCTTGGAGTTGCTCGTCCGCTTACACTTGTTTTATCAAGCTTGTTTACCGCATATATGATTTCTGAAGTGCTTATGTTGGGGTATTTTTCACGAAGGTAATCTAAATCACGGTTTCTCTTATCTTTAATAAACACTTGTGGTAAAGAACCCTTTACATGGATACCGTACTCTCCTAGATACGTTATTGCTCCTGACTTTATAGTAAAGCCTGTTTTTCTATTAGGGCGTGAAAACTGAGTACCTAACATCACTGGTTCAGGTGGATATATTGTGTATTCGCCTTCATCCAACTCTTTAACAACCAAAACACCGTAAGGGTTGCCATTGAAATCTCGTCTATCGGCAAGCGATACCATTCCTTCTGCGGGTGTCATTAAAATTCCATTAACTTCAATAACTTCTGGTTTAGCTGCGGCTTTATTCTGATAGTGTACCTTACTTCCATAGTACCAATGCCTCTCTGAAGGATCGAAACCTTCAAATTGATTCACCAAAGATATAACCGCCAGCCCCTTATTGGATTGAGCATTTAATGTGTAGTTCAAGGGAACTTTCGTAGGGTTTGAAGCAAAGCACCCCGTAAGAAACACACTAAATAATAGAGCCATATACCGCATAATGTTATCCTCGCTTTAATTCCCAAAATTCATTTCGTTATTGGCATAGTAGTCCTCAGCCTCAGCTTTAGCCTGTTCCATAGCAGGAGTGCCAATTTGCTGATGAATATCCCACAATGCATCCGTAATTCTCTGCATGGGTTCTGTATGCTCCGAAAACATTGATTGCCATACATAGTACCACTTAGCAGCTTGATAGTAGTCTTTGGTTGTGCCTATGCCTTTGTGATACATGTTGGCTAAGGGGTTGAGTGCTAAAATATGGTTGCTATCGGCTGCTTTTTTAGTCCACTGAAAAGCTTTAGTTTCATCTTTTACGCCAGCCTTCTTATCTAGATACAGCTCTGACAATGCCATCATAGCGTCCGTGTTCCCAGCCTGTGCCGACTTCTCCATCCATTTAACAGCTGTTCTATAATTTTTCTTAGTATTGAGATTGCCTGTTTTATATAGCGTACCATAATAGAGCATAGAGTCAGGATGCCCCGCTTGTGCTCCTTTTTTGTATAGCTTTACTGTAAGCTCAGGATTCCTTTCGTAGCCCAAAGAGCCATAAGCATATTTCTTCGCTAGTTCAAAATTGGCATCAAGATTGCCTTCGTTGGCTAACGCCTCAAGCTTTTCAGGCTTCATGAATTCATAGCGAGGAGAGTTATTCGATGATGTGGTATTACAGCCTACCAAAAAAATGGTCAGGCAAATCACTGTTATTCTAGACATTGATAGCATCGATTTCGTTTCTCCTGTTCGTATAGCGTGTTTTTAGAAGCTCTTTACTATACCATCACCTTTGGCTTTGGCCGCTTCATATTCCTCCTCAGTGAGTTCCTTTTTAGCCACGAGCAAGGTTATGTAACAAAGAGCAGCGTCTTCGTCCTTAGTTAACAGCTTTGTACAGATATGTGACCATGTAACGGCTTCCGAAGGATTTTTTGATACCCCTTCACCTTTAAGATACATATTGGCCACGCCAAGAGCACTCATACCATCGCCTCTCTCAGCAGTCTTTTTTGTATAGAAGAACTTCTTCTTTTGGCTCTTTATACCATCATAACCATAGAGTGCGCTTAGCATCTTTTCAGCGGTTGCGTTATCTTGTTCAGCTGCTTTCGTTAGCCATTTTTTTGCTTTTTTGTAATTCTTTTTTGCGTAGGTCTTACCACTCATGTAAGCAATTCCTAACGATAACTGAGCTGACTCATGGCCTTGTTCAGCTGCTGACTCGTATAGCTCACGGGCTTTGTCTTTGTTAACAATCACCCCTTTTGTGCCTGTATCATAAGCCTTTGCAAGTGCAAATAGGGCATTAAGATTTCCATTGTCTGCATCTTTTTGAATTTTCTCGTAGCTCGCATTTTTGTATTTGTCTGCGTAGGCATGGCTGCCTAATCCTGCGATAAGCATAAAAGAGGTGAGTATAATTAGTATCTTTTTCATTGTATCGTCCTTCTAAATAGAATGGATTTTTTACTGAACAATATCAGTGACTATTTCATACTTACCCGCTATATCGGGTCTCTCATACTTAAGTCTCTGTATAGTCTCCTGTCTCTTATCAAGTGCAGAAACGTGAACTTTAGGCTGTTTAAAGCCGACCAATAAACCCGTTACAATATTGGTCTCATTCGCAGCAAATCTTAAATCGCCTATATAATTGATTTTGTTTGGTTGAACCATGAATGTTGGTAAGTGTTTAATGATTAAAATTCTGAGTAAAGCCAGCATGGTATTTCCCTACTTCTAGTTTAATGACAGCCAGAGTGCCGTCTTGTGTACATTTGACCCCCGGAGGCATAACTCCAAATTTTTGCTTATGGTCTTCAGGAAAAATATTCACATACCTAGCGATAGCATGGGGCGTTTGACAGTTTGTGACTACAATCCCTTCATTAGCCATTAAGGGTTCAGCCGTTTTCATGTTTGCGGTTCCAGCACAAGATGCCAATAATGTCACGGATAATGCCAAAGAAAAAAATCTAATCATTGCTCATTCCTCTAATATCTACATATGTGTTTTGGTTCTTTTACATGGTTGCAAGGAACAAAAATCATAGAAATTGCTTCAGGGTTATCACTTTTTATCTTTTTTAAATCTTCAAAGGATTTGATTTCTTTTCCGGCAGGAACTTTTCCGTAGCGCGCACATGTATATTCTTCATAGAGCACTGTTGCATTTGGGTCGGAGCTGTATTTATTGGGCACTGTTTCAGAATGCGCTCGATAGTATTCGCCCGTCTCACAATCATATTTACCTTCGGCAAGTATCTGTCTTTCTATTTTTCCTGCATCTCTCATGACGCATGATGATAAAGCAAAAACCACAAGTATGATAAGCACTCTTTTCATTCTATTCCTCCCGAAAGTGGGCTTGCCAGTTTATTATTTCTCTAATGAAGCAGTACTAACAAACAAGCTGTTGAAATTCAATATTTATTACTTCTGATAAGGGGTGGTTATGTAATGGGTCCGCAGCATATAAAGGGACATCTCTGCACTTAAGTGTAACTGGAAGCTCAAAGCTCAATCCTTTTTCGGTGTAATACTCATCCATGATTAGAGGCAGATACAAGGCCAGTGGATCAAATGTTTTTGATGAAGAAACAATACAGCTATTTATAATGATGGGAGATACACCGCTTTGTTCTAATACATTTGCTGCATCATCAATGCTGTATCTTTTAAGTCGCTGTAGAGTGAATGCTTTCACGAGAATTGACGCATCAGGAGCAAGAGCACATTTAGTCAGTGTTCTTACATCGCACTCATATAACGCATCTCTGATTTCTCCGCGTAGTGGCAATATCATGGGCGGATACGGCATGGGCGTGATCGGTGATGCCATCAACGCCAGCGTATCTGAGCAATCTGGTTATTTTCAAATAAGTCCCAAAGATTCCCAGTAATGAGAAGTGCGATTATCGCCGCTCTCGTCTTAGGAGTGCTTGTCATTGGTGGGAAAGCCCATGCGTGGCTTTGGTCGGATGAAAAAGACCGTGCCTGTGGCTCTATTGAATGGGAGGTGCAAAACGCCGCCAAGTGTTTAGCGCATCGAAATAACTGGGAGCGCTGGGATGAGATCAACAAGATTTACAGAGGTGATCCTGAGAATAGTGTTGGCACTGTTGGTTGTCCCATTTTCATACAAAAAATAGCGCGATACGGCTTTACAGAAAGAAAAGTGGAGAAGCAGATTTTAGGATTTTTCGTGCAGAACTTCGATGAGGCCGGAAGCATCAAGTACAAATTCAAAGAATTTACAGGCAGAGACTTTTGTGATGTCGCGGAAGAAAGGGGATGGGTTGCTATACACCTGAAACTAAAAAGTAGGCGAAATGACCAGAATTGAGCGCTCAATATGATAGGAACTAAATCGGGTTTTGCAGGTGTTTCTGATCTCGGATTAATCTTTTTTACCCGCGCGCGTACTGGTCGCAAAACCTAATTTTATTTCAAATAAACAGGTCTTTCTGTAGGGCTTTTTTCAATAATGTGCGAGATGCGCTATGAGCTGTGTGTGGCTCCCGCGCACTCGTTTTCACATTATTAAAAAAGCTGTTCAACCCTAATATCTATAAAACCCATGTATATTATATTAGGTACCTTTTTTGCTGTGCGAGAATTGATGTACAAAAATTGCACATTAAACAAACATATATTTGTGACCACCATTCTGCCCTCTATTGTAATGGACACGTTTTATTTTTCTTTTATCAATTAAGATTTGAATAGCCTTTGCGACTTTCCTGCGATCTTTCCAATTTAAGAGTTCTGCCACTTTTTCGTGATTGATAATAAACACCTTGCGAACTCCATAGTTTTTCACGTGAACAAGCATAAACAGAATTGCCGCATCCGAACTGTCTGAAAGATCATTGAAATTTTTTTCTGATATGAAATAGGCAGATTGCCCAGAGTTTAAAAGGCGTCCTTTTATCTTATAATCCCAGCACTTTTTCGCTGTAGCAATTACTTCTTCGACAGGCAGTGGGATTTGCATCCTGTTACGGTTATAATTGCTTGCGTATTCTATTAACCCTTCTTCTGTATTAACGGTTTCAGCTTTTAGTTTTACGGCATGAAATAGGGCATTGTTGCGCTGGCCTTGACGGACTTTTTTAAGGGCGCCATGAACATCATTAAGTGCTGGCAATTTTCTAACATCGCCAAGTTCACCTTTGATTATTTCGTAGTGGCATCCTGATATAGGATTTGTCGAGCCTAGAGAGATCACGTAACCACCTTCGGAACGAATATCTATATTGGTACCTGAGTCAGCCTGTGTTGGTATATCGCTGTAGCTGTAATAAAGGTGATGTCCTCTGCGTGTTTTTACTATTAAAGGTGTTTCACCAAAATTTTTCTGCAATTCTGCAATCGTGATGCTAGAATCATCGCAGTCTAAAACGGTTAAATTATTAATCTGTCCAGTGACAATACCTGCGTTAGCATTAAAATACTGCTCTTGCCATTCTTGCACAGTTTGAAGGTCTGGGGCGTGTTCTTTATATTGCCTCCACCGTTTCAAAAGTGGCTTTTTTCCATCGTCTCGTCCGCAAGGAAAGAATGACAATCCGAGTCCATGCAGTTTTGATGAGATTTCTGCAAAGTTGGCTCCCATTTGTTATCCCTCTGATTTTTGCGAAGTGGCTTCCGGCAAAGAGGCGATGAATTTATTGATAGCGGAGCGAGTGATGCGCCGAGACTTGCCCATTAAAACGCTTTCTAAGCGTCCCGAGTTCATTAATTGGTATAGGCGGGTTAGGCCACACTTTAAGACTTCACAGGCTTCCTTGACCGTTAAAAGTTCGTCATAAGCGTGGGGCTTTTGAACTGCTTCGTTCTCGTTGTTTGTATCGGTAAAAGTCATTTCTAAAATCTCCTT
>JBCCLQ010000067.1:0-9254 GCA_039026795.1 Pseudomonadota bacterium | reverse complement strand
CTAGTCACTACACGCTTTTCAAGCTTATCTGCAAAAAATTTGTCTCGCGCAGAATACAACATATTTATAGATTCTGACCCAGATATGACAGATGTAAAAATATGCGGCATTAACGAGCCAGAGAGCATGACAGCGGCCATCGAAGGTGGTGCGCGCTTTGTCGGGCTTGTCTTTTACCCCAAATCACCGCGCTATGTTGATATTGAAGTTGCCGGCTATCTTGGGCGGTATGTGCCGACAGGCGTGCGCTCAGTCGGCCTGTTCGTCAACCCAACCGATGAAGAATTGGAACGTACAGTCTCAGGCGTACAGCTGGATATTATTCAACTCCACGGCTCTGAAAGCCCCGGGCGCATCGCGGAAATCAAACAGAAATTCGGACTTCAGGTGATTAAATCCATGCCGATAGCAAACAAAGAAGATCTGGAAAGCGTTCCCGGCTTTGAAGTAGCGGCTGATTACCTCATGTTCGATGCCCGGCCTGCGCCCGAGGACGAGCTTCCGGGCGGCAATGGCTTGCCCTTTGATTGGACAATACTCGAGGGCTTTAGCTCATCACGCCCATGGTTTTTAGCAGGCGGATTAACGGCAGAAAACGTGAAAGAAGCCATTGATTTGCTGGGACCCGATATCGTCGATGTATCCAGCGGCGTTGAGGACGAACCCGGTGTCAAAAGCATCAACAAAATTAAGGCTTTTCTGGAAGCTGTAAAACAGGCATAACTGCCCGATAGGGCACCCTGATGGCAATCAGGGTCTCATGAGTAAAATAAGAAAAAGATCCTGACTTGCGTCAGGATGCAATGAGACGTAAATGACAGAAGCAGCAAAACAGACGACCATCCCAAACTCTTATCGCAATGGCCCGGATGAAAAGGGGCATTTCGGCATATATGGCGGGCGCTATGTCGCCGAAACCCTGATGCCTTTGATTTTGGATGTTGAGAAGGCCTGGCATGAAGCCCGCGATGACCAAAAATTCTGGGATGAATTTAACCATCTGGCCAAACATTATATTGGCCGCCCATCGCCGCTGTATTTTGCGGAAAAGACAACCGAGCATTTTGGGGGTGCAAAGGTCTATTTCAAGCGTGACGAGCTGAATCACACAGGGGCGCATAAAATCAATCACTGTCTGGGGCAGATTCTAGTTGCCAAGCGTATGGGTAAAACCCGCATCATTGCCGAAACAGGTGCCGGCCAACATGGTGTTGCCACGGCTACCGTCTGCGCACTTTTTGACCTGCCCTGCACTGTGTTCATGGGTGCAGAGGACGTTGAGCGGCAATCGCCCAACGTGTTCCGCATGAAATTGCTGGGTGCGGAAGTCGTGCCAGTTACATCGGGTTCAGGCACGCTCAAAGATGCAATGAACGAAGCGCTGCGTTACTGGGTCGGGAATGTGCATGACACATATTATTTGATCGGCACAGTTGCCGGACCTCACCCCTTCCCCGAAATGGTGCGTGATTTCCAATCGGTGATTGGTCAGGAAACACGCGAGCAAATGATGGAAGCCGAAGGACGTTTGCCCGATTCTTTGGTTGCCTGCATCGGCGGTGGATCCAACGCCATGGGTCTATTCCACCCGTTTCTGGATGATACAAGCGTCTCTATGATCGGTGTCGAAGCCGGCGGTCACGGCGTTGATACAGACAAACATGCTGCATCTCTGAATGGCGGCAATCCGGGCGTGCTGCATGGCATGCGCAGCTATTTCCTGCAAAATGATGACGGGCAAATCACAGAAGCGCATTCCATTTCCGCAGGATTGGATTATCCGGGTATCGGACCGGAGCATGCGTGGCTCAATGATACAGGCCGCATTGAATATGTGTCTGTGACAGATGACGAAGCATTAGAAGCTTTTCAAATGTGCAGCAAATTGGAAGGCATTATTCCAGCACTGGAGCCGTCTCATGCCTTTGCCCATGTCATGAAAATCGCCTCGACATTGCCGAAAGATCATATTCTGGTGATGAATTTGTGCGGGCGCGGCGATAAAGATATCTTCACAGTTGCCGAAAAGCTGGGCGTTGAAATTTAAAGTCTATGCAGTCCCTGGAATACAACATCAAAGAAGCCGAAGGATTTGATATCGTTGGTATTGATATCAAAACCACCAACGAGAATGATCAGGCGGTCGAAGATATCAATGCGCTTTGGCAACGGTTTTTCACCGAAGCCATCGGCGATAAAATCCCAAACCGTACAGGCCAATCCATCTATGCCGTTTACACCGATTATGAAGGTGATCACACAAAACCATACCGCTTTATGATCGGCTGCAAAGTAGAGCATGCGGATGATATTCCGGATAATATGGTGTCCCACCATGTACCAGGTGGACGCGTGGGTCTGTTCAGTTCTATCGGTGAACAACCCGCATCATTGATCAAGACATGGCAGCATATATGGGATATGGAGACTCTGCCCCGCGCCTTCACAACAGACTATGAAGTCTATGGCCCGAAATTTTTCGAACCCAACCTACATGAAGTACAAATTTTTATAGCCCTGGAGAATGTGCAATGAGCCGCATAGAGAAAAGATTTAAAGACTTAGAAGCCGAAGGACGCAAAGCTCTCGTGACCTTTGTCACAGCCGGTGATCCTGATGAAGCCAAAAGCCTGTCTGTTATTGAGCAGCTAGCCGAAGCTGGAGCCGATCTGATTGAAATCGGTATGCCCTTCACCGACCCGATGGCGGATGGCCCGGCCATTCAAGCCAGCTCTTTAAGATCATTAGAAGGCGGTATGTCTATCAAAGGCGTTTTGAAAATGCTGCAGCAATTCCGCACAAAAGATGATGAAACACCTGTCATCCTGATGGGGTACTTCAACCCAATCTATGCCTACGGTGCAGATGATTTTGTGCACGATGCTAAAGCCGCAGGCGCAGATGGTTTGATCATTGTCGACCTTCCACCCGAAGAAGATGAAGAACTTCGCATTCCTGCGCAGCACGCGGGTCTGGATTTCATTAAATTGCTCACCCCGACAACAGATAAAACCAGGTTGCCGAAGATTTTAGAAAGCGCTAGTGGCTTTTTGTATTATGTATCCATCACAGGTGTTACAGGAACGAAGTCAGCCGATATCGCTGAAGTCGGAAAGCATATACAAGAAATCAAAACGCATACGAACCTGCCCATCGCCATCGGATTCGGGATCAAAACACCTGATGACGTCGCGGCCATGGCTCAAATTGCAGATGGTGTCGTGGTCGGATCGGCGATAGTCGACAATATGCACGCCAATGAAAACGATGAAACCTTGCCGCAAATCATTGAATCACAGGTCAAAGCCCTGAAAACGGCTTTAAGCTAATATTTCGCGTGTCTTGACTTTCTGTGCTATAACGCACACAAGTTTCTTCGAATTTAAACACGGTTAAACGCTAACACTATGAATTGGTTAACAAATTTTATCAGACCGGGCCTACGATCCCTTACTGGAGACCAAAAAGACATCCCGGATAATCTGTGGCAAAAATGTCCATCCTGTGAAGGCATGCTGTTCCATTCAGAGCTGCAGGCCGCACATAATGTTTGTTATCACTGTGGCCACCATTTGAAAATTAGCGTTCAAGAGCGCTTGACGCTGTTATTCGATGATGGAAAGTTCGACAAACAGCCCTTACCAAACGTTCCGCAAGACCCTCTGAAATTCAAAGACCGTAAGAAATATTCAGATCGTATGCGGGATTCTCAGAACAAGACTAAAGAAAAAGATGCGCTTGTTATCGCCAAAGGTAAAATCGGTGGGCAGAGTACCGTGGCCGCTGCTTTCAATTTCGACTTCATGGGTGGTTCTATGGGGACTGCCGTTGGCGAAGGCATCGTAAAGGCGGCTGAACTGGCCGTGAAAAACAAAGCGGCATTGATCGTCATTCCGGCTTCCGGGGGCGCGCGCATGCAGGAAGGCGCATTGTCCCTGATGCAAATGCCACGTACCACAATTGCCGTGAATATGGTGAAGGATGCCGGCTTGCCTTATATCGTACTACTCACCAATCCGACAACGGGCGGCGTTAGCGCGTCTTTTGCAATGCTGGGCGACATTCATATTGCCGAACCGGGCACGACAATCGGCTTCGCAGGTCGCCGCGTGATTGAAGAGACCGTACGTGAGACGCTGCCTGATGATTTCCAGACAGCAGAATACTTATTGGATCACGGTATGGTCGATATGGTTGTCTCCCGCAAAGAGCAAAACAAAGAAATCGGTAAAATTCTGACTTTGCTCATGGATCCAAGCCAAAAATACGAAAAAGACAATAAGAACGGCACAGAAAACGGTAAAAATAAGAAAAACGGGAAGTCAAAAAAGAAATCAGGAAAGAAATCAGGCTCAAACGTCACAAAATTGAGCGTTAAGCAAACAAAAAAACCTAAAAAAGCAGCGAATACTAGCGAAGATGAGCAGCCAAAGCGCAAAACTGCTTCCAAATAACAGGCTGAACACTCTTCTCGATCAGCTTTACGGTCTGCATCCCAAACTCATTGATTTATCACTGGATCGTGTCGAACGGTTCCTGAACGAACTTGGAAATCCGCATTTAAAATTACCGCCCGTCATCCATGTTGCCGGTACCAATGGCAAAGGATCGACGATTGCCGCCCTTCGCGCCATTCTGGAAGCCCATGGAAAGACATGTCATGTCGCCACCTCACCGCATCTTTTGCGTATTAATGAACGCATTGTCGTGGCGGGTGAAGAAATTGATGATGGGACGCTCGCTGATTTAATCGAAGAATGCTTGGCCAAAAACAAAGGCCAGAACATCACATTCTTTGAAATGATTATGTGCATCACCTTTTTGACATTTTCGCGAACGCCTGCCGATTTTTGTCTTCTGGAAACAGGAATGGGTGGACGGCTGGATGCGACCAACGTTGTTCCTGAACCCATAGCAACAATCATTACAACCATATCAAAGGACCATCAGGACTTTTTGGGTAGCACATTATCAAAGATTGCTGCGGAGAAAGCAGGCATTATCAAAGCAGATACACCCTGCATCCTGGGAAAACAAACCGAAGAGGCTATTGAAGCCGGCGTGATTGATACAATTTGTTCCAAAGCCTTGTCCACAAATGCGGCGCTTCACCAATTCGGTTCTGATTGGAGCGTAGAGCCGATGCAGGATCGTTTTTATTATCAGGACGGTAAGGTTCGATATGACCTTCCATATCCTGCTTTGATTGGGAGTCATCAGATTTACAATACCGGGTCAGCCATTGCGGCATGCCGGGTCATCCCGAATTTTGAACTCGATGCAGAAAAACTATCCACAGCCATGGGACAAATGCACTGGCCAGGCCGTCTTCAAAAGCTTGATCACAAAGGATTTGACGGAATCACAGGTACAGATTGGCAGATCTGGCTGGATGGTGGACATAATGATAGTGCAGGTCGGGTTTTAGCGCAGCAAATTGACCGTTGGACCACAGATGATGACACAAAAAAGGTTCATATCATTATGGGCATGATGACCCGCAAAAATCCGCTGGAATTCATCGAACTTTTCGTTTCGAAAATTACCTCTATCACTTGTATACCAGTCGATAGCGAAGAAAATAGTTATACACCTTCTGAATTGTCTGAAATCATTGAACCGACATCAAATGCACCTGTTTTAATGTCTGAAACGGTTCAAGAAGCGATTGATGGAATTTTGAACCAATTCCCGCAACCGAGTATCATTTTAATTACAGGTTCGCTTTATCTGGCCGGACAAGTACTCTCGGAGCATAACGTGCCTTAAAAGAACCGTGATTTTGCCTTGATGCACACCCAGTTCGGCGTTACCTGTAATATTAGAAAGGATTATTGATATGGCTCAGCGTATAGCTCTGGTCGATGATGACCGCAACATCACAACTTCTGTCTCCATGGCTTTGGAAGCAGAAGGCTATGAGGTAAAAACCTTCAATGACGGCGAAGAAGGCCTGAAGGGAATTCAGGATACCAATCCGGACCTCGTTGTTCTGGACATCAAAATGCCGCGTATGGATGGCATGGAAGTGTTGTCCAAATTCCGCGAAGGCTCGGCTACTCCTGTTATTTTCCTCACCTCTAAAGATGATGAGGTGGATGAAGTCATTGGCCTGCGCATGGGTGCAGATGATTACATCACAAAACCTTTCTCTCAACGCCTTCTGATTGAACGCATTCGCGCTTTGCTGCGCCGTCAGGAACTGCAAAATGCCAGCGAGCCATCCAAAAGCGAAGAAAAAGTCGTACGTGGAGACTTAACGCTCGATGATGCGCGTCATTTGTGTACGTGGAAAGGTCAGCCTGTTAACCTGACCGTGACCGAATATCTGCTGGTCAAAGCGCTCGCACAGCGCCCAGGGCACGTTAAAAACAGGGATCAGTTGATTGATCTGGCATATGGTGAGAATATCTATGTAGACGACAGAACAATCGATTCGCATATAAAACGTGTCAGAAAAAAATTCAAAAAGCTCGACGACAGCTTCGACCAAATCGAAACGCTTTACGGCGTTGGGTACCGCTATAAGGAAACCTGATATCCTCAAGGTTGACGTCCTGAAACTCTGGAAGAGACGCCGCAGGCCGCAAACCTTTTATCCTGAAGCCGAAGAACGTATCCAGCGCCGCTGGAAAAAGTCATCAGACCGTATCCGTGGCCTGACCACCCGCATTCTGGCGGTAAACGTTATCGCCATCATGATATTGGGCGTCGGAATCCTGTATCTGGGGCAATATACCGAAAACCTGATCGAAGCCGAATTACAAGCCATGAAAGCCGAAGCGCGCTTCACGGCAGGCGCAATTCTGGAAGGTGCCATGCGCCCTGTTCTCTTTGAAAGCCCTTATGATGGTGGCCAAAGCCAGATTGAAACGAAGGCCATTAACCCGGCACTCGCCCGCAGCATGGTGCGTACATTGGGAAGCATTGGGGTCAGCCGCATTCAGCTTTTTAATATTGAAGGTACGATTATGGCTGACTCGCATCTGCTGATCGGTCCGGGCGGTGTGGTTGAAATCGAACAATTGGGCAAACAGGAACCCGATTTAACGCTGAACACCCTGTTTTCCCAATCTGCGATCCGCTTTCTGGATTTGATCCCGGTTCAGACAAAATTGCCGCAATATCCTTCGGATGATTTAAGCGAACGTTTCGCATTCGGCTTTCAAGATACTCAAAACGCCCTGAACGGGGATATTTCCGCAACTGCCTGGTTTCGCGATGAGAAAGAAATTGTGCTGTCTGCCGCAGCTCCCATTCAAAACGTGAAACAAGTCACAGGCGTTGTTTTATTGGTTCGTGATGGTGAAGAACTACAGGCCTCTATCGATGAGGTCCGTGTTGATGTCTTTCGTGTGTTCCTCGGCGCGCTGGGCGCAACCGTTATGCTCTCCATTTATCTGTCAGGAATTATCAGCCAGCCTTTACAGCGCTTGGCTGCCGCGGCCGAATCCGTGCGGATGGGAAAAGGACAACAAATTGAAATCCCTGATATGTCGGAACGCAACGATGAAATCGGGGAACTGTCCATTGTGTTGCGCGATATGACGCAAGCCCTTTGGGACAGGATGGACACCATCGAACGCTTTGCGGCCGATGTGGCCCATGAAATTAAAAACCCGCTCACATCACTACGTAGCGCTGTTGAAACAGCCTCCCGTGTGAAAGATGATGACGCACGAAAAAAACTCATGGATATCATCCATCACGATGTACAGCGCCTTGACCGTTTGATTTCCGATATTTCCAGTGCTTCTCGACTGGATGCCGAATTAAGCCGCGAAGAAATGGGCATGATTGATCTGAAGGCTGTACTTGTCCAATTACAGGACGCGTACAAGAAACCGCTCAAACGGCTCGAATCTGAATCTGCGGATGATACAGGGAATATCAAACTCCACATGCCGGAGTCGAACTCCGTTTCAGTGATGGGAAATGCGGATCGATTGGGACAGGTTTTCGGAAACCTAATCGGCAATGCCTTGTCATTTTCGCCAGACGATAAACAGGTTCACGTGCGCGTCACACAGGATCAAGATATGGTTCGTGTGACAGTCGAAGATTCAGGCCCCGGAATCCCTGAAAACAAGCTGGAGACAATCTTTGAGCGTTTCTATACGGAACGGCCTGCTGAAGAGGATTATGGATCGCATTCGGGCCTTGGGCTTTCCATTTCGAAACAGATCATTAAGGCGCATGGCGGCGAAATTTGGGCTGAGAATATCGAAAATGAAAATAGCGACATTTTAGGAGCACGTTTTAATGTGCTATTAAGACGTGATGCCGGATAAAGAATTTCTGACAATCATTTCCTCTTCGTGATAAAAAAGCATATGAGCCAACATAATGAAATTGTCGTTGTTACCGGATTGTCTGGCGCAGGTATGTCGTCAGCACTGAAAGTTCTGGAAGATATTGGATATGAAGTTTTTGATAACTTCCCGCTCGCGCTTATCGATCCATTGCTGAAAGATTCTGACAATACAAAATCTCTCGCTATCGGTATTGATACACGAACGCGCGGCTTCGATCCTGATACAATTTTGAAAACAGTTCATGACATCAAAGCGAACCTTTTATTCCTAACGTCAGACGAAGCGATATTACAAAAACGGTTCACAGAAACGCGCAGAACGCACCCTTTGGCAACGGACCGACCCGTAAGTGCAGGAATCCGTAAAGAATTGGAAATATTATATTCTTTACGTGAATCTGCGGATTTAGTCATCGATACAACAGCTTTGAACATTCACGACTTGCGTCGTGTGATTGATGGACATTTTGCCCGAAAAGAAACTGGTTCATTGGCACTCACTTTGATGTCATTCGGTTTTAAATTTGGTGTTCCACGCGAAGCGGATTTGGTGATGGATGTTCGGTTTCTGAAAAATCCACATTGGGAAAAAGAGCTCAAGGATTTTACAGGTTTGGATCCGCAAGTCGGAACGTACATCCAAAGTGATGACAATTTTGCAAGTTTTATAGAAAACTTCAAAAATCTGATCGAACCACTTTTACCAAGATACGCGCATGAGGGAAAAAGTTATCTGACAATCGCAATTGGATGCACCGGTGGAAAACACAGATCGGTATTTAGTGTGGAAACGTTAAAGCCTTGGTTAGAAGACCAAGGCTTTCCTGTGCATATCAAACACCGTGATATGGATCGTTAAAGGCCCATAAAAGTTTTTGGCGATGGCGCTGGAGCTGTTCCTGGTTTAGCGGAAGAGGCATTAGCAGCAATTGATAAAAAT
>JBCCLQ010000066.1:0-9327 GCA_039026795.1 Pseudomonadota bacterium | reverse complement strand
CCGAAGACTTACCCAGCCATTTGGTTTACGCTGTTCTGGCCATCGAAGACCGCCGCTTTTACCAACATTTCGGGCTTGATCCTGTCGGCATCGCCCGCGCCTTTGCAGTGAACCTCAAAGAAATGAAATATGTTCAGGGTGGTTCAACAATCACACAGCAATTGGCCAAAAACCTGTTCTTATCCCGCGACCGCAAACTGAAACGTAAAATTCAGGAAGCGATGCTCGCCATCTGGCTGGAACAAAAGCTCACCAAAGATGAAATTTTAAGCGCTTACTTGAACCGCGTGTATATGGGTGCAGGTGCTTACGGTGTGGATGCTGCCGCGCGTGTTTACTTCAACAAACCGGCTGCGAACCTGACATTACGCGAGTCTGCAACATTGGCAGGATTGCTGAAAGCGCCGTCCCGCTTCTCTCCATCCAGCAACCCGACATTATCCGCGCAACGCACCCAAGTCGTTTTAAACGCGATGAAAGAAGCGGGCTTTATTGAAGAAAGCGAAATCAACACAGTTAAATCTTTACCGCCCTCCCCGCGCCGCAAACCATCCAGCGGTGAAACGGTAAGATACTTCAGCGACTATGTTGTCGGACAAATCGGTGAGCTGGTCGGCCCGATTGAAAAAGACCTGATCATCGAAACCACCATAGACAAAGACATTCAAAAAGAAGCCGAAGAAGCGATCACGAAAGCGCTTTTAAAATATGGCGGCGAACGCAACATCCAACAAGGTGCAGCCGTTGTTCTGCGTCTCGATGGTGCCGTCATGGCCATGGTCGGTGGGCGCGATTACAGCACCAGCGAATTTAACCGCGCGACGCATTCCTATCGTTCACCGGGTTCATCCTTCAAACCGTTTGTCTATTTAACTGCCCTCGAAAAAGGATGGGAAATGGACTCCCTGATGATGGACGAACCTTTTGAAACAGGTCGCTATCGCCCACGTAACTTTGCCAATGAATATTACGGTGAAGTGAGTTTGCTGCAAGCCCTGACACTTTCACTGAACACGGTCGCCGTAAACCTCGCACGTGATGTCGGCCCCGGCGAAGTCATCGGCATGGCCAGACGTTTGGGCATCACGGCTGATCTAGAACCTGATTTGTCTTTGGCTTTGGGCAGCAGCGGTGTACCGATGATCCAAATGGCAACGGCTTATGCGACGATCGGCCGTGGCGGCTCTGCCGTAGAACCTTTCGCCATCACAAAAATTACAGACGAAGATGGCAATGTTTATTTTGAACACACATCACAAAATACATCACGGCAGGTTATCTCCCGCCGTAACGTCAATGATGTGGCTTATATGATGCGCTCGGTCGTTGAAAACGGAACGGGGCGCGGTGCGCAAATCGGTGTGCCCGTTGCAGGTAAAACCGGAACGTCACAGGATTATAAAGATGCTTGGTTCATCGGCTTTACGGATAAATTTTCGACCGCCGTCTGGTTCGGAAATGATGACAATGAATCCATGAAACGTGTGACAGGCGGTTCAGTCCCTTCAACAGTCTGGCGTGAAATCATGACCACCGCGCAAAGAAAACCTGTACCAAGGCGCAATTTCGGAGCCTCCGTTTACGCCTCAGACGGATTTAGTTTTCACGACATGATGTCTCGTCTTCTGGGACGGGACGGTTACGGTGACTTCCATAACGTATCCGGCACAAGACCTGCCGCCGGTACTGAATCTGAATATACGGAACGCGGTCGCCATCAGTGGGATCTGAACGATTAACTCCCGACATAGAATCCCTCCGCTTCTAAAGTGACATGCTCTGTACGGGCGAATGCGAACTTGTCTTCGCCAATACTGTCCCAATACGCCTTGATCTCGGATGTCGAAGCTGAGGGGCTACCGACTTCCCAACCGGAGCGCATCAAACTTTCATCGGCATACTTTAAATACGCCGTCGGAAACGCAGCGCGCGGTGCACGCAATCCCAAATCCACCAAAGTCTTGGCAATCAGGTCATCCCCCATATCCAGCATGTCAGCCGTAAACTGAATAGCGGATAGAATTTTAATCTCCATGCGGCTGTTCGGCACGTGGCGCAAATGCCGCATAAAGCGGGCATAGATTTCCATTTCTGTGCGCTTGTCCATCTCCGGTGGCAATGGTAACTCAGTGTTACTTTTTTCTTTCGTGTGTCCACTCATAGTCGACCTCCTGTTTTGTTGTTATTCGAAAACGTGAAACCAAAGGTTACGTCTTCCACTTTCTTTCAGGATACTTAACGAAATATGAATCTTGCAAACCGACTTTGTGGATAAGGTGTGGATAACCAACTAAATCACATGATTTTGTTTTCTAACAAGGCGCAAGCGGCGTAGCGTACAGACGCTACGTAAGCCGCGCAGCAACACAGTTAGAAGGCAAAATCAAAAGATTTTAAGTTTTTGGAATCGCTGATACGGCTAATTTATCCACATATTCGTTTTCCGGATGGCCGGCATGCCCTTTCACCCATGTAAAATTCACGTTATGTACGCGAATCAACGAATCGATCTCACGCCACAAATCCTCGTTTTTGACCGGTTTCTTCGCAGCCGTCTTCCATCCCTTGGCTTTCCAACCCTCTAGCCATTGCGTCACACCGTCCATCACATATTTGCTGTCGGTGTAAATATGCACGTCCGCCCCCTCTTTTTTAATGGCTTTCAACCCTTCAATTACGGCCATCATTTCCATGCGGTTGTTGGTTGTGTCGTCTTCTCCGCCGGACAATTCCTTTTCATGCCCATTCCATTTTAACAACGCACCCCAACCACCTGGCCCAGGGTTCCCCGAACACGCTCCGTCTGTGTAGAGACTGATAGTATTGTTTTCCGCCACTCTAAACTCTCGCATCCCCACGCAAGTGGGGATCTTTCATATTAATGTTTCGTATAAATCGTGCCAATCCGGGTTGTTTTTCTCAATCAACTCGACTTTCCAGTCTCTATTCCATTTTTTAAGCCTACGCTCTCGTAAGGCCGCATCCCATTTATCTTTAAAATGTTCATAATATACCAACTTGGAAACATGATATTTTTTCGTAAAGCCTTCTATTTCTTTGGATTTATGCTGCCATACGCGGCGCACAAGATCATTTGTGTTTCCTATATATAAAACACCATGCGGTTTGCTTGATAAAATGTAAACGTAATGGTTACTCATATCGAATAAGATCCCCGATCAAGTCGGGGATGCAAGATAAAAAACTAAGCTGCTTCGTCGCGCAGGATACGCGGAATGTTAAAGATCACATTTTCTTCACGGATCGATACTTCCTCGACCGAAACATCAAAATACTCACGTGCCCCTGCGATCACTTCTTCAATCAGGACTTCAGGTGCGGACGCTCCAGCCGTCAGACCCAAAACGTTCACACCATCCAGCCACGCCCAATCAATCTCTCCGACATTTTGGATCAACATCGCCTTATCACATCCGTATCCGGCCGCCACTTCCACCAGTCGATTGGAGTTAGACGAATTCGGCGCACCAATCACCATCATCGCATCACAGCGCGCAGCAATTTCCTTTACCGCTTCCTGACGATTGGTTGTCGCATAACAAATATCTTCCTTCATAGGACCTGCAATGTTGGGGAAACGCTCTTGCAAAGCGGCAACGACATCCGCTGTATCATCCACGCTCAACGTGGTTTGCGTGCAATATGCCAGCTTACTCTCATCATCGACAGATACGGTTTTCGCATCCTCAACCGTTTCCACCAAAACAACAGCGCCGTCCGGCAACTGCCCCATTGTCCCGACCAC
Source organism: Pseudomonadota bacterium (assembly GCA_039026795.1). Taxonomy (GTDB): domain Bacteria; phylum Pseudomonadota; class Alphaproteobacteria; order Micavibrionales; family Micavibrionaceae; genus JAUHXT01. The sequence goes on along the minus strand of JBCCLQ010000066.1, from coordinate 5,561 downwards.
TTCGGGATGCCCTGTATGCCCGATCAGAATAATCTGCATGCCCTGTTCATATCTTTTTTCGGCCTCTTTATGTACTTTGCTCACCAGCGGGCACGTCGCATCAATGTAAAACATCTCCCGCGCAGAAGCTTCCGCCGGAACGCTTTTCGGCACACCATGGGCAGAGAAAATCACAGGCCGTCCGTCATCGGGAATTTCATCCAGCTCTTCAACAAATACCGCCCCTTTTTCGCGCAAAGATTCCACCACATGCTTATTGTGTACAATCTCATGCCTCACATACACGGGCGCGCCATATTTCTCGATCGCCCGCTCGACAATCTGGATCGCACGATCCACGCCCGCACAAAACCCGCGCGGCGCCGCCAATAAAATCTGTAAAGAACGCTGTTCCATGGAGCTTTATATAAAAGGTTTGGCCGCAAAAATCCACCATGAAACACTTGATTGAAGCGGGTCTCGCGCGTATTGTGATGGTCGAAATTCACAAAAAGGATGGCCAAATGATGAAAACCAAGCATCTCAGCGCTCTTTTAGCCGCGACCCTGACTCTCACCGCCTGCCAAACCATGGATAACATGCAAAGCAGCATCGGCGGCCTTTTTGATACCAATACTGCGGCCGAAGACACGGAAATGGCCGCCAAATCGAATGAAATGGCCGAAACCATCGTTGCTGCCGGGCAAACCAAAAACTGTCCATCCGTTCAAATCATGGCGGACTTGAAGGAAATGCACGAGTTCACAGACTTCACCGCACCTTCAGATACCAACAAAGTCTCCGAAATCGAAATCATGGAGGTCGATGCCGCTTGCTCTCCTGAGGACGAAGCCATCGCCGTCAAAATCGATATCACATTTGACGGACAGGTCGGACCTCAAGCCCGCCAGCGCAAATCCGATACCGCCAACTTCTCTTACCCCTACTTCGTAGCCGTGACAGATGCGGATGGTAAAATTCTGGCGAAAGAAATCTTCGCAGCGTCCGTGTCATACAGCAGTGGTCAGGACACAATCAAACAAATCGAAACCATCAATCAACTTCTGCCCAGAACAAATGATGTGACGGACTATACCGTTCTTCTCGGCTTCCAACTCAACGAAGACCAGCTGATTTACAACCGCACGCAAATCGCTCCTGCCGCGGGTGAAGAAACAACAATCGATCTGGAATAGAAACCACAGAGTTCACAAAGATAAGATGGAGCACACAGAGAATAAAACCGCGCGAAGCGCATTAAAAAGCCTCCGTGACCTCTGCTCCTCCTCTGTGCTCTCTGTGGTTATAAAAAGGAAACAATAAATGGTAGACCTAAAAACCAAGCGTCCCGAACACCACAGCGGCGGTGAAAACTTCGACTTTGATGCGTACTGGAACGACATTACCTCCACGCATTTAAACGTTGCTAAACAAACATTTGAAACACAACTCCCTGCCGTCATTGAATGGGTGAAGGCCTCCGAAGAAGCGGTCAAGCGCGGCAACAAAGTCATCTTTTTCGGCAATGGCGGATCGGCCGCTGACTCCAATCACATCGCAGCCGAAATGGCTGTAAAACTCAAAAAAGAACGCTCCCCTATCGCGGCGCTGTCTCTGACGCTTGACTCATCCGCTCTCACCGCAACGGCAAACGACTTCGGCTTTGATCAAATCTATCAACGCCAGGTCCGCGCACTGGGTTATGCGGGTGACGTCGCTGTCGGCCTATCCACCTCGGGCAACAGTGACAACATCATCAACGGCCTCAAAAAAGCAAAACGCATGGATATGTTCACCGTGGGTCTCAGCGGTGAAAACGGCGGCAAAATGAAGGATCATTGCGATATCATGATCAAAGTCCCCCACACCGATCCGGGCCGCATACAGGAAATGCATATCACCCTCGGCCACATCTATGTCGGCATGCTCGAGCAACGCCTCGGCCTCGTTTAGAGAGCAGTCATAACCAACGCTCTGCGTTTTTTATGTTCTGCATGCAAAAATGTTGCGGCGCTGGCCAACAGCATAATGGATTCAAAAATGAAATAAGGCAGCAGCCCTTCCTGCACCATATAAATCAACCAGAACCCATGCCCAACCATAAAGCCTAGACGAATACGCTGTGTGCAGGATTGCACTTCACTGAGGCGCGCTGTGATACTCCCCAAAAGCGAGAAAATAGACTGCGACCCCCAAAACACTATAATCGCACAAGATGCGAGGAAGACCGCAATACCGGTGCGCAGCATAAGCGTTTTTTTCAAATAACGTTCAGGAACAATGGACTGGATGAATGTTCCAATGCAGGCAATACTGGATGCAATGGCACCCGTATCCGCACCGACAGATAGAAAATATAAAGCAGAGCACGCACAACCGACAAAACGAATACGCATCATAGTTTGGCGCGATGGCATAAAATAACCACCAAAAGTGGCAGCAAATGCCGCCACAACAAACATCTCCGGATAAATAAAACCTGCTCCCATACTGCTGAAAATAAAGGAGGAAAGTTAAGATACTCTTATGCTATGAATGGTTTATGGGTTTAACTATTTACACGCATGCATCAGGACTGGATCACCAGACACCGGACGGACATATCGAACGCCGCGAACGCCAGCAAACCCTGCTGGACTTGTTTGCCAGCGACTTTTCGGACGTGCCTGTGAAAACCGCGCCGCAAGCCACGTTGGATCAGGTTCTGGCCGCGCATGATGAATCTTACGTTTTCGCGCTGGAGGAAAAACAACCGATGAGCGGGATCATTCCGCTGGATGGCGGAGACACCTATATGTCTCCCGACTCTTACACCACGGCTTTACATGCTTCCGGCGCTGCCGTTATGGCTGTTGATGATGTATTGAGCGGAGAGAGCAAGACAGCTTTTTGCGCCATGCGCCCACCCGGGCATCACGCCGAACCCAATGCCCCTATGGGTTTTTGTCTGTTCAATCAGATTTTTATCGGCGCGCTGCACGCCCTTGAAGATGCCAATATCAACAAAGTCGCCATTGTCGACTTTGATGTTCATCACGGCAACGGTTCGGAAACCATGGCGCTGAAACATGATGGCGTGTTTTATATCTCCTCACATCAATGGCCGCTTTTTCCTGGAACAGGCGGACCGGATACATCCACAGAAGGCCGTGTCCTTAACATCCCGCTCGCCGAAGGCACAGGCTCCAAAACTTTTCGCGCGGTTTACGAAGAACAGGTCTTCCCTGCTCTGGAAGCTTACGCCCCCGATCTACTCATGATCTCCGCGGGATTTGATGCTTGTGCCGATGATCCGTCCGCCTCGCTCAATCTCCAACCCGATGATTTCGGCTGGGTCACGGAACAGCTCATACAAAAAACCGCCCTCACAACAGGCGGCAAAACCGTGTCTGTCTTAGAGGGCGGCTATAATCTCGATAACCTAAAACTCTGCGCTGCAGCGCACCTTAACGCGCTGATCGCGGCTTAATGCGTTGTATGACGCAAGCGTGGACGCTCATTCAATAGCTTATGAACGGCCTTCATCTTGAGCTGCTCCTGCTTTTTACCCACGCGCCAGGCTAAAAATCTCTTACTTTCCAATGATTTACTCGTGTCCTGAGATACTTCTGACATATCTTTCTCCTTCCATTTTTTAGATTATGGTTAATATTCTACCATGAGTTATACCCTCTCAGCTTTGCAAAGATGGTAGACCCGTCCTGCAAAAGCCCAATAAACCCCCTGACAAATGCGCATGAAATCATCTTGTGATATCCTGCTATCTCGCTTACACTCACCACGCTAAAAACAACGGATCGCAAGCAAAATGGGTGCACAAACCGCAATCGAAAAAATGTCCTTCGAAGAGTCACTGGCCGAGCTCGAAACAATCGTCGGCTCACTGGAAAGCGGAAAAGCTCCGCTGGAAGAATCCATTACGGCTTATGAACGCGGCATTGCGCTGAAAAAACATTGCGAAACCAAATTGCGCGAAGCCCAAAGCAAAATTGAAAAAATTACAATCAACGAAGACGGAACTGTCAACGCCGAACCCACGACATTGGATTAAAGAAAGCAGCGAAAACTTATGCCATCACCCCGCGACGCCGCCCCGCATTTACAGCAAGCCATGGATGATACGGTTGATTCCGTGAACAAAACTATCAACCGCCTTTTGCCTGAAACCGATACGGCCGAAGGACGTTTGTATGATGCCATGCGCCACGGAGTGCTGGCAGGTGGCAAGCGTTTACGCCCCTTTATGCTCATGCAATCAGCGGCCCTGTTTAATGTCGACCCGGCACGCGCACGCCGCGCAGCAGCTGCCCTTGAAATGGTGCATTGCTATTCCCTTATTCATGATGACTTGCCGGCCATGGATAACTCTTCCATGCGCCGCGGCAAGAAAACGGTTCATAAGCAATATGACGAAGCGACCGCTATTCTGGCCGGTGATGCCCTGCTGACACTCGGCTTTGAAATCCTGTCACAAGAAGACACGCACTCCGATCCGCATGTGCGCGTGGAGCTCATCAACAAACTCGCCCAAGCGTCAGGCGGTCACGGTATGTGTGGCGGACAAATGCTCGACCTGATTGGTGAGACCGAAGAATTCGACCTCGGCACCATCTCCCGCATGCAGCGCATGAAAACCGGCAAGCTCATGTCTTATGCCTGTGAAGCCGGAGCTATCCTCGGTAAAGCGGACGAACCGCACCGCAAAGCCTTGTGCAATTATGCGCATGATCTGGGTTTAGCGTTCCAGGTAACGGATGATATTCTGGATGTCGAAGCCGACCCTGATCAAACAGGAAAACCCGCTAACCAAGACGAAACCGCCGGTAAATCCACTTTTGTGTCCACCATGGGTAAGGATCAAGCCAAAGCGCGCGCCGAAATGTTGGTGGCACAGGCCACACGTCACTTAAAGATTTTCGAAGGCCGCGCGTCCCTGCTCAAAGACCTCGCCGAATACGTTCTCGAGAGACGGGCTTAAAAAAGAAACAGAGTATTATTCTACTCTGTTCCATTCTCATCTATTTCTTTTTCTATTGTAGCGCCCTTTTCTCTCAGGGCTTGATCTACTTTTTCACCATAACGCATGATAGTAAGATCAAGTGCTGTTTCTGCGTCACGATAAGACACAGTTTTCATGAGCGGATATAAATATTCTTCTCTTGGTTCAAATTTACCAACCATATTTAATTTACGTTTAAAAACTGAAAACTCTGCATCTAGCTTCTTTTTTTTAACTGCGCTCATGATTGCCTCCCTTTCGCATAAGCCTGCCGACACGCCATGTCTATAGCATGCGCTTGGGCGTAAAGAGTTTCATATAAACGTAAATGCTCATGCGCCTCATCATATAGTGCTTTTGCATTCAACCAATTTGGTTCTAAATCATTATCATTTTTGGGTTTCAAGCGCCTAAAAACACTCCTGCCCCACACATCAGGTTTAAACATTGCCTTCTCCTATTGGTCATAATAAATTAACCTCTCATAAAAAGGAGCCGCCCTGTGTGTTGTGGGGAGATAATATTAGGCGGCCCCTTTTTCCCTCTTTTATGTTCGAGAGCAATAAATATTTTATATGTATTT
>JBCCLQ010000065.1:0-9374 GCA_039026795.1 Pseudomonadota bacterium | reverse complement strand
TTGAGGATTTCTGCCTCCATGTGATCACGTAATTTTGCGAGCTCATCATAATGATCGATATTCTGTGCTGCGAGTTCGGCAGCCTTTCCAAAGCCTGCAATGCCCGCAACATTGATTGTACCGCCGCGCTGCATGCGTTCCTGCGTGCCGCCCTTCATGAATTTTTCGAAGGTGAGGCCGGAGCGGAAAATAAATGCACCGACGCCTTGCGGGCCTGCCATTTTGTGTGCGGACAGGGACATGAAATCAATACCGAGATCGTTGAAGTCCAGCAGGATGCGACCTGCGGCTTGAACCGCATCGGTATGGACAAGCGCGCCTTTGTCTTTGGCCAGTTTTGCGATTGTCTTCAAAGGCTGGATCGCGCCTGTCTCACTATTCACAAGCATAACGGAGACCATGGCAGGTGGTTCGCCGTTATTCAGCATTTTCTCAAATGCATCCAAATCGATAACACCGTCTTTGGTTACAGGAATATGCTCAGCCTGCGGTGCGGCTTCTAGAACAGCCGGATGTTCGATGGCTGAGATTAAAACGCGTTTGCCCTGAAACGCGTGCAGCGCCGTGTTGTTGGATTCCGTTGCGCCAGATGTAAATACGATTTGATTGGGTGTGACATTGATCAAATCCGCCAAATGCTTGCGCGCGGTTTCGACATGTGCGCGTGTCCTTTGTCCGAATTGATGTACGGAGGATGCGTTGCCGACTTCGGCCATTGCAGCGCTCACGCTCTCAATCACCTCGAGGCGAATGGGTGCGGTTGCGTTATAATCCAGATAGACGGGCATATTTTTCATGCATGTTGTTATATGGGATAAGCGTTTGAGTTTACAAGCGAATATCACAGTTTTTAAGTATTACGAAAACTAAAATTTTTGATGATCCACAAGAGAATCAATGACTTAGCAGATTTATTTGGACTTTTGCGATTCGGGTCATTATAAACTTGAGACTTGTAAACGTGGTATTACATAAGAGTCCACACTAAATAATCCACGAGGGAATATATGCCAGAAATCATTTTTAACGGTCCATGCGGCCGACTTGAAGGTCGTTACTATCACTCCAGAACTCCGAATGCGCCTTTAGCGCTTATCCTCCATCCCAGCCCCGAACGCGGCGGCACAATGAACAATAAGATCAATTATCTGATGTATCAGGCGATGGTGGCGCGCGGGTTTTCAACATTGCGTTTTAATTTTCGAGGCGTGGGTAAATCACAAGGTGTTTTTGATCGCGGGGAAGGGGAGCTGAGCGATGCTGCTTCGGCTTTGGATTGGATGCAAGAGATCAATCAGAACGCACCGTATGTTTGGGTCGGCGGATTTTCATTCGGTGCCTGGATCGGGATGCAGCTTTTGATGCGCCGTCCGGAAATCGAAGGATTTATCTCTGTGGCTCCGCCGGCTGATGAACATGACTTCAGCTTTCTCGCACCTTGCCCGTCTTCAGGCCTGATTATTCAGGGCGGCCGCGATGATGTGGTTGAGCAGGACGAAGTCGCCAAGCTGGTTGAAAAGCTTCACTTGCAAAAGGGAATTGAAATCGACCACCGTACAGTCGATGGCGCCAATCACTTCTTCCACGATAAAACGGATGATTTGATTGCCCATATGCACGATCATATGAACAACGCAGAGCGCGCAGGTGTGAATGTGCCGGTTGATGTGAAGGTCGCTGCTTAGGCGCTCACAATACTCTTAAAAAGAAAGCGGCTTTTAAGCCGCTTTTTTATTGTCTGATATCGCTTCGATGACGGCTTCGACATGACCCGGTACTTTAACCTTGCGCCAGACCTGTTCGATTTTGCCGTGCTCATCAATCAAGAAGGTCGTACGCTCAATCCCCATATAGGTTTTGCCGTACATGGATTTTTCTTTCCAGACGCCGTATTGCTCGCACACATCAGAATTTTCATCTGAAGCAAGCGGGAAGTTGAGGTTATGTTTGGCCTTGAACTTATCATGCTTGGCGACCGAGCATTTGGAAATACCGATCACTTGCGTTTTCATTTTATTCAGCGCGTTTAAACTGTCGTTAAAACCGCAGGCCTCTTTTGTGCAGCCCGGTGTGTCATCTTTGGGGTAGAAATACAGAATAACTTTTTCGCCTTTGAGGCCTTTGAGTGAGATTTCTCCATCGCCGTCGGTTGGGAGCGTAAAATCGGGGGCGGCATCGCCAATATTCAGATCAGCCATAAAATATCCTTTCATATATGATAGCCATAACGAAATTGTGTGTTTTTTAAACGAAGTCAAGGACTACGTTCTGGCATTTGGGTGTAAAATCATGCTTTATGACTGTGATGAGTGACGAAAAATCCAAAAAAACGCCGGACAAAGCGCCGAAAAAATCAAATCTCAAGAAGTTTGGCCTGATTGGGCTGGAAATTGGTGTTTTATGTTTATTGCTGATCTGTGTTGCTGTCGGCACGCTGGCCTGGCGTATGTCGCATGAGCCGTTAGATATCGGTTTTGCCAAGCCGTACATCCAAGGCGCAGTCAAAGATGCACAGGCAGGGTTTGATCTGGATATGGATGAAGTTTTTCTGGAATGGCCCGATTTCAGCGGCCCAATTTTGATCGGACTGGGCAATGCGCGGTTGATCGGTGAAGACAATACCGAGATTTTGAATATTGATTCTGCAGGGATTGGTGTTTCCTACCCCCATTTGTTGATTGGATCTGTTCGTCCAACAGCAATTATTATCAAAGGACCGTCCTTGCGCATTGAACGCACGCGCGACGATCTGGGGATCAGTCTACAGGACTATGAACTGCCCGACGATGATGTTGATGAAGAGTCCGCAGGAGATTGGCGGCAGGAAGTCGCATTGCGTTTAACAGAAATTGCAGACAACCAATTTGCGCAAGGTACGTTTTTCAGCAATCTCGATAAAGTTGAAGTGCGAGAAGCCCGCGTGGTTGTACATGATCAGGTCACAGGATTGTCACGATATTTCACAGATATGGATGCGTCATTGTTGCGATCCGATGAGGGCGCTGCGCTATCATTCAATGTGGTTTTACCGAGCCGCGCGAGTGAGCAATCAAGCTTTTCCATGAAGCTGGATTACATTAAAAATCGCGGCCTGTTTCAATTCGGGGCAACGATGCAAAACATCAATCCGTTTTTATTCGGAGAGTTGTTTCACCATGCCAAAATTTTTGAAGGACAAGACGTAAAAGTTAGCGGTAATGCGAATGTGTTACTGGATCGGGTTTTAAACCCGACGGCAGGGCAAATCAATTTGCAATCGCCCGAAGGTGAGCTGGTTTTTGAAGGCGAGTATCGAGAGCCATTGGCATATAAGGATGCTAAAGCGCGGCTGAATTACTCATTGGCAGAAAGTCGCATGCAGATTGAAGATTTGTCGATTGTGGTCAATGACGTTCCGGTCTCCTTATCATCCAACACCATTATCGGTGATGATAAAATCACTGTCCCTGTTGTCGTCAACATACCCGAAGTGAGTGCGGAGAATGCCGCCGCCCTTATCCCGCAATCCGAAATGGAAAGTGATGGCGGCGAATGGGTTGGCCAGAAACTGCGCGACGGCATTTACAAGTACATTGTCGTGAATGTGCTGGTAGAAGCTGATCGTCAGAATGTTGTCGGTGAGTTTGGCCCAAAGCGTGAGTGGATTTGGGGAGTAAAAGATACATTCGCATCGTTTGCGTTTGAAAACATGACGATTGATTACAGTGATACTTTAACGCCCGCGACCAAAGCTATCGGTACAGGCGAATTCGATGGTGATAATCTGGTGATCAAAGGTGAAAGCGCCTATGTCGGCGATGTTCACGGTACAAATCTGGATATGACATTTTCGGACTTTATGGTTGTTGGTGGCGGTGTCGCCGATATCACAATGGATGTCACAGGGCCGTTGCCAAGTTATTTGAAGTTCCTGGCACTTGATCCTATCAATCTAGGCGATGATATCGGGCTCAATCCAAACCAGGGGAAAGGAACATTAACAGCCAAATTGGATGTGTCCTTTCCAACATTAAAAGAATTGCCCAAGGATGAAGTTGTCGTTGTTGTCGATGGGACGTTATCCGATTTGAATTTGCCCGATATGGTGCAGGGTTTGCCGCTGACTGGCGGACCAGTCTCGCTGAATGTGGCAGATGGCAAAGTTGTTGTGAAAGGTGATGCACAGCTGGCAAATCGTGATGTTACATTGGATTGGACGCAATATTTGGATAGTACAGGGCAGGCTTTTTCCATGCAGGTGAAAGCACAGTTAGGTGCGGATCAGCAATTGCGCAATCATTTTGGAATTGATCTGGATGATTTTATTCAAGGTACTTTGCCGATTGATCTGGTCTTCACCGAACGGCCAAACGGATCGGCCACAATCGATTTAAAAGGGGATCTGGCGCCGATCAAAATTGATATCGACCCCTTTGATTATATCAAGGAAACCGGTGTTGCCGGATCACTATCCCTCAAAGTCAATTTGCAAAATGAGGTTTTGAAAACAATCACGAACTTATCACTGAAAACACAAGATTTGAGCGTTGAAAATGCAACGTTAGGCTTCCGTCAATTGCAAGGTACCGAAGTCGAGTTGGCAACGGCCAATCTGCCGTCTGCTGAAATCGGGCGAACACGGCAGAGCGCAGAGGTGGAAATCGACCCGCAAAACCAATGGACGGTGAAAGCCAGAGGCTCGATTTTTGATGCAGGACCGTTTTTGAAAGATGAGGTCAACGACGGAACAGTGCCAGAGGATAACCCGTCTTTTGTGATCTCGCTTAATGCAGATACGATGCTGACCAAAAAGGAACAATCGATCCAGAAGGTTAATCTGTATACGGAATTGAATAAGCGCGGCAATGTTGATGCGTTAGAGGTGGATGCGTTCGCAGGGCAGGGCACAATTCAATTGCGTTATAAGCCCGATGCGAACGGACAGCGTAATTTTGATATGCAAGCGACGGATGCTGGCGCGACGTTGAAGGCGTTTGATATTTTTCCGGATGTGATCGGCGGTACGATCAGAATTTATGGTGAACCTGTTGGTGGTCGGGATAGTGACGATATTTATGGTACAGCGCAAATGACGGACTTTAAGGTCGTCAATGCACCTGCGTTGGCGCGTTTGATCAATGCCATGAGCATATCGGGCCTCGATGGAGCACTAACACAAGGTGGTTTGTCTTTTACAAACCTTGAAGGGACTTTTGAGTGGCTGTTCCGTCCGCAGGGTAGTCTGATCACGATTAAAAATGGGCGAACGTCAGGCTCATCTTTGGGTTTGTCATTTGATGGTAAGATTGATCGCGCTTCCCAGACCATTGATATCAAAGGCACGATTGTGCCGTTATCTGGTGTGAACGATATTATCGGTAGTATTCCGTTGGTTGGTGATATTTTGACAGGTGGAAGCGGTTTAATTGCAGCGACTTACACGATGCGCGGCCCGGCAGCAGAGCCGAAAGTCGCCATCAATCCATTGTCAGTCTTAACACCCGGATTTTTGCGGCGGATTTTATTTGAAGGCGGGTTTGAAGAAGGATCTGCGCCTAGAGCGCCGCGCGAGCCGCGTACAACAAACCCGACATCAGAAGAGTTGCTCAATCAACCTGCTTTGAATGATTAGGCAGCGCGCACGAGAACGTGCTTTTTCTTGCCGGCCGATAGTTTGATAAAGCCATCAGAGGTAAGAGCCGTTTGATCAATGGCTGCGTTTACATCTTCGATTTTTTCATCATTGCATTTGGCGCCGCCCTGTTGGACGAGCTTACGGGCTTCACCTTTGGATTTGGCGAGGCCAGCCTCGACAAATAAATCAAGAACGTTAACGGCATTGGAGAGATCAATCTGAATGGTTGGCAAGTCATCACCAACACCGCCTTTTTCGAAAACTTCGGCTGCTGTTTTCTCGGCGTCCTGTCCGGCCTGTTCGCCATGGCAAAGTTTGGTCGCTTCGAATGCGAGGATTTTTTTGGCTTCGTTGATTTCTTGACCTTGTAACGCTTCAAGCTTTGTGATTTCATCCATGGGTAACATGGTGAAGCGCTTGAGCAATGTGCCGACCATGACATCATCAACATTCCGCCAGTATTGGTAATAGTCGTAAGGGGAAAGCATGTCGGCATTAAGCCAGACAGCGCCGCTTTCGGTTTTACCCATTTTCTTACCGTCCGGTGTGGTCAGCAACGGCGCGGTTAGGGCGAACAATTGTACGCGGTCTGTTTTATGGGCCAGATCAACGCCGTTGATGATATTTCCCCATTGGTCGCTTCCACCCATTTGGATGAGCGTACCGTGACGGCGATGCAGTTCGAGGAAATCAAAGCCTTGCATAACCATATAGTTGAATTCCAAGAGTGACAGGAAGCTTTCACGTTCTAAACGAGTTTTGACGCTGTCGAACGAGATCATGCGATTGACAGAAAAATAGCGGCCATATTCACGCAAGAAATCAAGATATTTAAGGCCATCCAGCCAGTCATTGTTGTTGACCATCACCGCACCGGTTGCGCCATCACCGTAGTTTAGGAACTGTTTAAAGCAGGTGTCCTGAATATGTTTGATGTTGGTTTCAATTGTTTCGTCATCCAGCAATTTGCGCTGTTCATCTTTAAAGGACGGGTCGCCGATTTTGGATGTGCCACCACCCATCAGCGTGATCGGCTTGTGTCCCGTTTCCTGAAACCATTTCAGCATCATGATCCCGGTCAGGTTACCGACATGCAAGGACTGCGCGGTCGCATCAAAGCCGATATAGGCGCTTTGCACGCCTTCCATCAGCTTGGTATCCAGCGCATCAAAATCAGAGCACTGGTGTATCAGCCCGCGCTCGTTTAGTATATTCAGGAAATCAGATTTATAAGTCACAACAAAGTTCTATACCGCATGAATGAGTCTAAAGTCTATACTGCAATTGGTTTAATGTCAGGTACTTCGCTGGATGGCGAGATCGATGTGGCGCTGATCCGTACGGATGGGCAGGGTTTTGTGGAAGCGCTGGATTTTAAGCCGTTTCCGTATGATAAGAGCGTACGAGACAAGGTGCGCGCTTGTTTCGGCAAGCGGGAGAGGGATGCGGATATAGAGGAAGCTGAAAAGCTGGTGACCGATTTGCACATTCAGGCCGTGAAAGCTTCTGGTTTTGAGGCAGACATTATTGGTTTTCACGGGCAAACCATCACGCATGACCCTGATCAACAGTTCACATGGCAATTGGGTGACGGGCAAAGACTCGCCGATGAAACGGCCATGGATGTTGTGTATGATATGCGGCAGGTGGATATTCAGGCAGGCGGGCAGGGCGCGCCGCTTATTCCGGTCTATCATCAAGCCATTATGGCGGAGCAGGATCAACCCGTATGTGTTTTGAATTTGGGCGGCGTGGCGAATGTGACATTTATCAGATCAGACGGAACCTTGATCGCGTTTGATACAGGCCCAGCGAACGCCATGATTGATGATTATCTGGATGGATTTGATGATGGTGGTCAACTCGCCAGGGCAGGGCAGGCAGATCAAAGCGCAGTCGATGCGTTTTTGAACGATCCGTATTTCGCCAAAATACCGCCGAAATCATTGGATCGCAATCACTTTGGTTTTGAGCCTTCAGGGCATAGAGAAAATGATGTGGCGACATTGACGGCCATGACTGTTCAAAGCGTGACCAAAGCCATTGAGCATTTTTCTGAAACACCCAAGGTTTGGTTTGTTTGTGGCGGCGGGCGTAAAAACAAAACCATGATGGATGGTTTGAGCGATGCTTTAAAAGTGCCGGTTAATGCAATTGAAGATGCGGGGTGGAATGGTGATGCAATTGAGGCGCAGGGGTTTGCCTATCTTGCTGTGCGCTCACAGTTGGGATATCCTCTCACCTTCCCAAAAACGACGGGCATTGATAAGCCGATGAGCGGTGGTGTATCGTCTCAGCTAAAAATACAATAAGACATGACACGGATTGTTTCCTATACAAGCGATTCCATAAAAGAAGCAGCGGATATTTTAAAGTCCGGTGGATTGGTTGGTATGCCGACAGAGACTGTTTACGGTTTGGCGGCCAATGCTTTGGACGGAAAAGCAGTTGCCGGAATTTTCGAAGCGAAAAATCGCCCCCAATTTAATCCGTTGATTGTGCATGTTCCAAATGCTCAAGAAGCAGAAAAATATGTTGTGTTCGATGATCGGGCGCGGGCGATAGCCAATGAATTCTGGCCGGGACCTTTGACACTTATTTTACGGCGTAAAGACAATTGCCCGATTAGTGATCTGGCGAGTGCGGGATTGGATACTTTGGCTGTGCGTGTCCCGGCGAATGAAGCGGCGCAAGAGTTGTTGAAAGTTTGTGGTTTGCCGTTGGCAGCGCCGAGTGCGAATGCATCGGGGCAGCCCAGTGCCACAAGCCCGAAACATGTAGCCGATAGTTTGGGTGATGCAGTGGATATAATATTGGCGGCAGGGACATGTGAGGTCGGGCTTGAATCGACCGTATTGGATTTAAGTGGTGATGAACCTGTTATTTTACGCCCGGGCGCCATTACGGCCGAAGATTTTAAATCGATACTTGGTGATGTTGATTATGATTTCGGTGATCATGATAAACCGAAATCACCAGGCCAGTTGTTGAAACATTATGCACCAAGCATTCCCGTACGATTAAAAGCTGTCGATGTTGAAAAGGATGAAGCACTGCTCGCATTCGGATCCATCAAATTTATGGGCATCAGAGAAGGGGGATCAGCAATAGATTTGCCCGATCATCAAATACGGAATTTAAGCGAGAGTGGTGATTTGCATGAAGCAGCAGCGCATTTGTTTGCGTATTTGCGAGAGCTGGACAACTCCGGTTTTAAGGGAATAGCCGTTATGGACGTACCCGACGAAGGTTTGGGTGTTGCGATTAATGATCGGTTGGATCGTGCGGCGGCAGGTTAAAACACACTCACACCGTCGCTGGTAGGGGGGCGACGGTGTGGCTTTACCGCGGAAAGCAGAGTGGTAAAATCATGTTTATCCGAAAGTTAAGGCGTTATTCCTATTGTCACGGATAATGGATAGCCAAGCCGTTAAGATGGCATCGCTATCATTTTTTGTAGATTTTCTTCTAGCTTGGGGGTGACCTCCCTGTTCAGGTCTCACCGGGCTATTTGTAGCTGCTTCTTGATGTGCAGTTCTCATTATAAAAATCTCCCTGATTTTTATTTGTTTTATTTAGTTATTAAGTCTTCTTGTTATTGTTAATTTGAATTTAATGTATAAATTGTGGTATGTCAACAACAATCGAACAAAAAATGAAATATAAATTATTTTATACATGAAACTGTATTTTGTATTAGTATTCGCATAAAATACTTTAAGTATTTATACTTCGTTTTACATGAATACTTAAAATTTAT
>JBCCLQ010000064.1:0-9404 GCA_039026795.1 Pseudomonadota bacterium | reverse complement strand
TCAGGAAATTCTGGCATTCAGTGCCCGTAAAAATGATCCAACCAGCGCGGGGTGGCAAACCAATGGTGCGGGGTTGAGTTTCAATCATGACTACGGTTTCGGGCTTGTAGACGCAACAGCTGCCGTACGAATGGCTGAGACATGGACGATCCAACAAACGTTTGATAACCGTATAAGTGTATCGCAGACACAAATTGTTCCGGTTATTATCAATGACCTTTCGACATCCTCATCGACCATTACTTATAATTCAGATTATGAGATCGAGCATGTCCTGATCGATGTAAACCTATCGCACAGTTTTATCGGTGATCTTGTTATTCGTCTTATCAGTCCGGACAATACCGTGAGTGTTTTGATGGATCGACCCTCTTTAGGGTTGTATACCGGCAGCGCGCTGGATTTTGAATTTTCATCGACTGCGCATTGGGGGGAGAGCACTCTGGGGACGTGGAGATTGGAAATTGAAGATCAGGCAGCGGGAGATACAGGTTTTCTGATCGATTGGAAAATCAATTTCATTGGAAATGCGCAAACCGCAGATGATTTATATGTGTTTACAGATGACAGGTTGCCGAGTGTTATCAATGATACGGATGGCGGTGTTGATACGCTGAATTTATCGGCTGTGACCAGTGTTGTGAATGTCGATCTTGGCAATACAAGTGGACATTTGATCGGGGCTCAAGCTTTCAGTTTTGGTGCAACAACGACAATCGAAAACCTGATAACGGGCGATGCGAATGATATCATTGAAGGATCATCCGCAGATAACATTTTACGCGGTGGCCGCGGCAATGATCGTTTGATTTACACTTACGCCGATAATTTGAGTGCGACGGATAGTTATGATGGTGATAAAGGCGATGATATCCTGCAAATCAATTTCACGGCTTCTGAATTTGCCGGCAGCATTCTGGACGACCTGCGCAATTTTCTGGACTTTATCGGTTTGAATGCAGATCCGAATGAGTTGAACGGTACAATGTATGCCTTCACCTCCATGAATTTGACGGTAAGTGATATCGAGAATCTGGAAGTCTTTGTCGATGGTATTTTAACAGCTGTTCCGCCAGTTGTTCCTGTTGCGCCACTATTGTTTATTGCCACAGCGCCTGCGGAAAACTTCACAGGTGATATTTTGTCCGACACAGTTAATTTTGCAAACAGCACGGATGGCGTTACCGTTAATTTGCAAAACAACACCGCAACAGGCGGTTTTGCGCAAGGCGATACACTGACATCCATTGAAAATCTCACCGGAACAGACTTTGCAGACCGTTTAACCGGAAATGCGGATAACAATACGTTGCGTGGTGGGGATGATAGGGATGTTCTGATCGGCCGTGATGGGAACGACAAATTGGTTGGTGGCGAAGGTGACGATACCATCTTTGGCGATGCCGGTGATGATGAATTGATCGGCAATCAAGGATTCAATAATTTTTACGGCGGGCAGGGTAACGACATCTTTACCGGATGGGGCGGTTTTGCCAATGCACGCTACGATAATGATCCCAATCCGGTGAATATCAACTTTGCAACAG
The DNA here is from genome assembly GCA_039026795.1 of Pseudomonadota bacterium. GTDB lineage: Bacteria > Pseudomonadota > Alphaproteobacteria > Micavibrionales > Micavibrionaceae > JAUHXT01. The sequence continues at coordinate 7,857 of JBCCLQ010000064.1, read as the reverse complement.
GCATATTCGAAGATGGCTGGGGTACGTTCGATACCTTTTTCGGCATTGACCGCGTGTTCGGATCAGATTTTGGTGACATTCTGATGGGCGGAACATCCCGTATTCGTCTTGTCGGTGGATTGGGCGATGACACTATTAATGGTGGCAGCAATCTGGATATCCTGTTCGGCAATGAAGGCATGGACACCATAAATGGTAATGGATCAAAAGATGAAATTTTCGGCGGCGATGACGATGACGATATCTTCGGCGGGGATGGACCTGATAAATTGTTCGGCGATGACGGGGATGATGAAATTTTCGGTGAAAACGGATTTGACCGCCTGATTGGTGGGCTGGGTTTTGATACTCTGGATGGCGGCGCAGATAAAGACCGTGCGAGTTATGAAACCAGTCCGAATGGAATCAATGTCGATTTGTTGAATGGAACTGCTGATGATGGTTTCGGAACACAAGACACATTGATAAACATCGAATTTATTGTGGGTTCTGATCACAATGACACGATCACGGGTGACAATAGTAACAACTTGCTGAGTGGCGGGTTGGGAATCGATACAATTGATGGCGGCCTTGGTGATGACACGATCGAAGGAGAAGAGGGTAACGATATTTTATTCGGCTACGCCGGTTTTGATCGTTTGATCGGTGGTGCAGGAAACGACACAATAGACACCACAGGCAACATCAGTGCGCGCGTCAGTTACGAAACCAGCACATCCGGTATTAACGTGGATTTAGCGGGTGGTAGCGCACAGGACGGATTGGGTGGTGTAGATACTCTAATCGGCGTGCGCAGACTGGAAGGTTCCGCAGAATCCGACACTATCAATGGCAGTGACGACCGTGACTTTCTGTACGGTATGGATGAAATCGACTTTATTTTCGGCGGGTTGGGGAATGATATTATCGAAGGTGGTGAAGGGAATGACCGATTGAACGGTAATGGAGGGTTTGACCAACTGACGGGTGATGCGGGCGAAGACGGGTTTATTTTTGATGCCGATGCCCTGATTGGCACGCCCGATGCGGTGCAGGATTTTGACGTAACCAAAGATTATCTGGAAATCGACTCTATTCTAAGCGGATACACGTCCGGTGTTACGCCAATTGAAGACTTTGTGATGATCACAGATGACGGCACAGACAGCTTCGTCATGGTGGATACTGATGGCGGTGCTGATAGTTTCACACAAATCGCGACCTTGAAAAACGTAACAGGGCTCACAGACGAAGCAGCGCTTATTTCCAGTGGTGCTTTGGTTATCGTCTAAATTTCTTTCTATCAGGGGTTGAAAAATTTGCCCCAAGGCCATACAACACCACTTGTTTTGAACATGCCGTGTGGCCGCAAAGTCTATGAAAAATAAAGATTTTTTAGCATTGTTGATTATAATCCCATACCTGATGGGGTGTGCGACCACAACGGATCAGTATGCTGACGCTCCCCAGCCCAATCGCGGTGCCTTTTTCAAAATTGATGAGCCTTTGCAGTGCGTGCCCTATGCCCGCGAAGTGTCCGGCATTCAAATATTCGGCAACGCACATACGTGGTGGCATCAGGCACGCGATGTTTATGATCGTGGATCAAAACCACGTGCAGGCGCTGTTTTGGTTTTGGCAAAGGCAGGCAAGTTAAATTACGGTCATTTGGCGGTTGTGAATAAAGTTATTGATGAGCGGACGATCGAAGTCACGCACAGCAATTGGGGCAATAACCGAGAGCGCCGAAGCATCATTTATAATGCCATGCGTGTTCAGGATTTATCGGGCGGGAAATGGAGGAGTGTACGGTTCTGGAATTATGAGTTGAACAGTTGGGGTTTGCCTTACAAAGTCTCGGGCTTTATTTATCCGAACGAGCCATCCGATTTGCAGAGCTAGGCCGTTTGTTCGTCAGTTAATTTTTTCTCTGCCATTAATGTTTTCAACATCCGCACTTCTGTTTTCAAAGTTTTAAACTGCATGCCTGCGGCTGTCCCAACAACGGCTACGCCTATGACGAACGCAATGGCAACCAGTGTAAAGTTGTTTAGGTTAGACCATTGGTCCGCCGCTAAGCTGTATAGCACCATCCCAATGCCACTCATAAATATGGGTGCTATTAACGTCTTCAAATAACGCGTAAGCGATAGATCAAGATGCGTGGTGAGCAAATGAATATTGCGGAATTGATACAATAGAATAACAGCAAGTAGCCCAACCATGATCCAATTCAGTCCAAACCAGACAGTCGCCAGAACGGCTATGGTTTCGAGAACTAGTAATTCAATATTGCAACGCAGGTTGATATCAGCGCGTCCCAAAATCAGCATGAAAGCGATCCGCACGCTGAGAACTGTCTGTAAAGCGAGGGCAGGGGCCGCGATCATAAAGAGCTGCCCTGATAATACCCATTCATCGGATAAGAACCATGCAAAAAACGCCTCATGTGATATCGCGATCATTGCCATCAGTGGGATAATGATGAGTGCCAATGCGCGTGTGAGGAAGATCAGCATGTTTTGAAGCAGTTCTTTATTCGCTTTATGCACGACAAGTTGCGCATAAATGACGCTTTGCATGACGCTGACGATCACACGGTAGGCGAGGTTAAGGAACAAAAACGCAATCGTGTAAAAACCGAGCAAGGCGGAGCCGAGAATTTTACCGATAATCATGGATTTCGATGCGTCTTTAACAAATTCAATGAATGTTGAGCCAGCTACGTCGCGCCCAAATGTCAGATGATCAGTAATAATTTTCAAATTAAAGGTCAGACGCGGACGAAATCCGGCCATCACGATTGCGGATAACGCGATTACGGATGTCATGACGAGCATTTGTGCAACCAAAGCCCACGCACCGCCGCCCAAGAGCGCAACAATCACAGCCGACCCCATACCGAGAATTGTTCCGGCTATTTGAATAGAAGACACCGCCGGATAGCGATTATCAAAGCGCATATACGTCGTCGGGACGATGGAGAGCGCCTGAAAGAAAATGGCCGGTGCGAGGCCGATTAAAATAATCGATAGCTGAGGTGTTTCAAAAAAATATGCCATGAGTGGTGCAAGCCCCATGACCAGAAGCATGAGGCCTGTGCCCATCATCATGATCAGCCAAAAGCTGGTGTACCAAACACCGTCAACACGTTCACCGTCTTTCAATAAGGACTCGCCCATACCTGCGCGCGCAATAATGCCCGAAAGCAATACAAACGGCATGGCAAGGGCCACGACCCCATAATCTTCGGGTGACAGAAAACGCGTAAGGATCGGAACAATCATGAACTGCGCCAAAATGCGCACCATGCTGACCGATGTCATGAAGGCGCTGTTGATACTCAAACGCTTCAATGACATATCGTCCTCACAATAATGAAAAGGAAAAGTGGCTGGGGTACCTGGATTCGAACCAGGGATGGCGATACCAAAAACCGCTGCCTTACCGCTTGGCCATACCCCAATGCCTTAAGTGGATATCTAAATATTCAAAAAACCAGTGAAAATCAAGGGCTTTTCTGGGATTAAAAACGCAATATGGACGAATTAAAGCTCTTAAAACGGCTGAGAGTGTCTGATGTGGACATTTTGTCGTTTTTCCCTTGGCATTATTTTCCAAAAATCTGTATAAACAAGCATTACGTCAATATTAAGGGATTCGGAGCGTCATGAAATCAAAGCGCCTGCCAGACCGAGTGCACGTTGTGCGACCACCATCTGAAGAGTATGGGGGGCAACCGTTACAATCGATGGGAGACCATACGCGCGAGATCGTGCGGGCCTTGGCGCAAATCAGTGACAAGCTAAAGCGCAGTGAAGTCGAGCGCGAGGAAATGCGCCGCGAATTGAAGCAAACACGTGAAATTCTCTCCGATATCGAAGACAAGGCGGAAAGCGGCCAAAAAGCCTATCTGTCTTTAGAACATCAAATCAAAAACCGTGATGCCATTGAAGGCGATATGACGGCTCGTCAGGCCCGTTTTGAAAAAAGCTTAAAAGCAGCTGAAGACAAGTTGGTTAAGGCCGTGGCCGGACAGGCGGTTCTGGATCAGAAAATCAAGGATAGCGAAAGCAGAAGTCTGGCGCTGAACGAGCGTATTGATGAAGCCGTGACTCACCAGACACGTTTTGATCGTCGTTTGGAAGCGATTTCACAGGACAAGTCCCGCATGTTGCGTAAAGTGGAACGATTGGAAGAAGTCGTTACCGAAACGCAAGATGCGATGAAAGCCAAGGCGATGGTCTTGCTGACCGATCAGAGCACTGCTGCGCAAGGCGCGTTACAAGCACCAAGCTGGTATGATGGCGAACATCAAAACCAGAATGAAGTGATGGCGGATGTGCCATGGTGGCGTTCGCCGATGCGTATGCAAGCCTTGGGCACTGCGTCGATGGTTGTGGCAGCCTTGCTGACGGGCTGGATGATCAATCATGTGCAGCAGCCTGATACACCACAAATTGCTGTTGTAGATGGCGCGTCTCTGGCGCGTTTTAACGCCGATGGCAATACATGGGAGCCGCTGGTGCTGGATAATGAAGTCGTTCCATCATCACGTTTGAACGAGCTGGCCGAATTGGAAAGCCAAAAACTGAGCGAACGTTTGCAGCCTGCTGAGATTGCAGAAACGATTGAAAATGTTGAAGCAACGCCAATTGATGTGCCTGTGCAGACAGAACAAATTGTTCCGGAAGAAGAGCCGTTCGATTACACAAATGACCAGCAGCTTTTAGAAGCCTTGGAAAATAATCCTGATCAATTGGCTGCAAACCTGAACAATATTGAGCCCGGTATTCAGGAGGCATTGGAAGTGACACCAGAGCCAGACGTTGTTGAAGCGCAACCTGCAACAGAAGAGCCGGTGCAATTGGCATCTGCTGTCACACCCGAAAACTTTGAACAGCAGGCACTGCAACAAGATCCGAGCGTTGCCAACGATATTCGCAATGATCGCGGATTGGAACCATTGAGCCAGCGCGCACAGCGCGATCCAAATTTGCCTGACTTGTTAAAAGACTATGAAGATCAGGCGATCAAAGGTGTCGCGTCCGCACAGCATGACCTCGCCGCTGTTTACACAGCTGGTCGTGGCGGTGTTGAACAAGACTTTACCCGCGCAGCTTTCTGGTTTGAAGAAGCAGCGAATAACGGCATAGCCAATGCGTCTTATAACCTCGGTGTTCTGAATCATCAGGGTTTGGGCGTGGAGCAGGATTTAACCAAGGCTATGTATTGGTATCGCGAAGCCGCACAAAGTAATCACCCGGAAGCACAATACAATCTGGGTATCGCGCATATCGAAGGGATTGGTACAGATTACAACCCGCAGCTTGCTGCAACGTTTTTCGAGCGTTCTGCCCAAGGCGGTATCATGGAAGCGGCTTATAATCTCGGCCTTATTCATGAAAACGGTTTGCTGGGGCAAGCCAATAATGAAGAAGCTTTGTACTGGTATAAAATGGCGGCTGATGACGGTAATCAGGATGCTCAAAATGCGCTGAATCAATTAGCAGCGAAGTTGCAAGTCGGGGCTGATGATATCGACAATATGGTCGCCCGCAAAACACAGATCCAAAGATCAGAGAGTGCGCCTGCAACTGTTCAAAACACAGCCTACAGTGACAATCAGGCGATTATTGCTCAGATTCAGGAGCGTTTGACAGTTCTGGATTTATATCCAGGTCCATCCGATGGGATTATGGGGCCGAAGACAGCTGATGCTATTCGCACTTATCAATCTGAAAATGGTTTGGCTGTGACAGGCCAAGCGGACAGAGATTTACTGCTTCACTTGATGTCTCGCGGGCTTTAATTAATACCGAACAGGCGTTCCGATTGTCCCGCATCGAACCCACCAGTCGGGATGATCGCGAATGATATTTTCAGCAGCATCCATGCAATCCTGATCATTTTCGAACAATGCAAAGCAGGTTGAACCACTTCCGCTCATACGGGTGATGAGCGCTTTACCTTGAGCGCTTAAAATATCAAGAACAGTTTGAATGTCAGGTAAGTGATGAATGGCTGTTTCGGTTAAATCATTCGAAGTCGATTTCAGGAAAGCGATAAAATCATCTGTGCTATCAAATTGTTCAGGTATTTTGGTCTTCTCACTGAATGGCCTTGCGTAGCTCTGATACACGTCTTTGGTTGAAGATGCTTTGCCTGGGTGAACCAACAAAACATTGAGTTCAGGCAAATGTGGGGCGGGTGAGAGTTCGTTCCCTATGCCGCCCATATGAAGTGTTTTGCAGGCATAACAGGCTGCAACATCTGACCCCAGATCAGCCATGATGTCACTTAAATATGCAGGTTCGGGAGAGATGTTCCACCATTGCATCAAGGCCCATAGGATTGCCGCCGCATCCGCAGAGCCGCCACCAAGGCCGCTGCTCAGTGGCATATTTTTTTTCAAGATCAAACGAAAGTCGGGCGTATTATTTGAGGCGTCTGCTAATGCCCATAGAGCGCGTATCACAAGGTTAGAAGAATTTTTGGACGCATCGCTGTCACTTTTTGAAAAGGCACGCGCAAAAGGGCCTTCGATGTGAAATGAAAGTACGCTGTCTTCTTCAATTGTAATGGTGTCACCAATATCAGCAAAGCACACCAGTGAGTCCAAAAGGTGATATCCGTCGTCACGTTTGCCGGTAACATGCAGATACAGATTGATTTTGGCTGGTGCGAAGACGCTTAGGCTTTTTGGTAATGACATGGGTGTGTCTTAAACAAAATCACTTACGGGTTCAATGTTTTGTATTGGTCCGTTTCGCCATCTTTATTCGTATAGTCTTGTGCAGCCCGTGTTGTGAGGCCAAATTGCAGCTTTTCTTCGATTGTTGCGATCATCTCATCATCATCGGAGTTATTCATCGCGCGGCGCCATTGGAATTGTGCTTCCATTTTCCGTCCGACCTGCCAGTACGCATCACCCAAATGATCATTAATCGTCGGATCATAAGGGAGTAATTCAACGGCGCGCTCCAACGGTGGTACAGCTTTCTCATAATCTCCTAAACGGTAGTAGACCCAACCCAGTGAGTCTGTGATGTAACCGTCATTGGGACGCAAATCGACGGCCTTCGCAATCATTTCTAAGGCTTCATTTAAGCTCTTGCCACGATCTGCCAGGCTGTATCCCAGATAATTCAATAGATATGGATGGTTGGGTTGATAGCCTAAAGCTTTGCGTAAATCGACTTCCGCTTTGTTCCATTCGCCCATTTGTTCGTAAGCCATACCGCGGGCGTAATAAACACTCCAATATTTGTCTGGCACAGTTTTACCGATAGCTTTGAAAGTGCGGCTGTATGTTTTGATGGCCATATCAAAGTTTTCTTCGCGGCGATACAAATCGCCAAGCTGGATGAGCGCCTGAATATCATCGTGACTTTTGGCGAGAGAATTCAGCAATGCAATCGCATCGTCCGTGCGGTTTAAGTCGGCGAGCAATTCTGCCGATTGATATTGAATGGATAAATAGTTCGGATCGTCCTTGCTGACGCTGGTGTAATACTCAATCGCATCTTCATAGCGGCCGTGGCGCGTTTGAATATGCGCGAGCAGAATTTTGGATTCTGTTTGGGCATTGTTCATCGCCAGCGACATTTGTGCGAAAATTTGCGCGCTTTCATCATTATATTCACGGTAAAAAATCCGGGCGAGGTCAAAGAAAGCGCGCGCTATCCCTTCAGATGGTGAAGCGAATTGTTCGTAGTCCAACAAATCTCTGATGCTTCCGCCTTCCTCGATGCGCGATATCTTGTTCGTGATATCGATGTTAGCAGGATTGTCTGAATGCAAAACGCGATAGAACTCTAAGGCCTGGTCGGTTCGGCCTGATGTAGCATATATATCGGCGACACGCTCCGCATC
>JBCCLQ010000063.1:0-9426 GCA_039026795.1 Pseudomonadota bacterium | reverse complement strand
TCTGGGCCGATTTCGAATTTTTCACCGATAGCTGTTTCGATGTCCTGAAGCTGTTCCTGACCAGCCGTTACAGTCGCCTGAGCGCTGGCACGCTCTTCACGGGCTTCAGTCAAAATGCTCTCGGCTTCCTTAAGCGCACTGGTTGTTTCGGCCAATTCGTTTTCAACGCTTCGTAAATTATCAGCCGCTTCATTACGCTTTGCTTCTACTTCTGAAATTTTATCCATATAAGCCTGACGGTCATCACCAATGACTTTGGGTGTGGATTTGAGTTCCTCGACTTTTTTTTTCAGGTTTTCTTCGCGCTCATCCAGCTCTTTCAATCGTTCACGGGAGCGGATGATACGGTTTTGCAAATTAATGCGCTCATCCGCGATAGCGTGCAGGCGGGCTTTGCGGCGGCTTTTCTCCTGTTGAACATGATCAAGAGCCCGCAGTGCTTCACGGTGACCGTCACGTGCCTCAGACAAAGCCTGACGAACACGCTCAACCTGTTCGTTTTGTTCATTCATCACCTGATCATCGTATGAATCCAGCTTTTCACGGGTGATCTCAAGAGAGACATCCAAAGATTGAATATCCTGTTCAGCCTGTCGCAAGCCTTCTTCCAGCTTGGCAATTTGGGCGAAGAGACCGGAACGCTCTTCCGTTGCACGGCTAAGTTCGGAGTGTTTGGTACTCAGATTGTCTTCATTTTCACGTAAATCACGTTTCAGTTGAGTGGTCTTCTCATCGAGCTGCGCTTCTTGTTCACGTGCCTTGATAAATTCGGCCTCTGCAGTTTCAGCCTGCTTTTCAATGTCAGGGTATTTCGTTTGAAGATCAGTGAGTTTGTTTTTCTGCTCCAGCCGCACGGCATGGGAATCAGCGGCTTCTGCCTTGCTATACAAGCCATCCCAACGCCAGTAAGCGCCACCCTTGGATACAAGAGACTGTCCCGGTTTTAGTTGTTTGGAAATTTCATGCCCTGCATCAGCATTATCAACGACACCAATCATACTGAGCGCTGCCTTCAAAGCGCCGGGCGCTTTTACATGAGGCTCTAGAATAGAAACACCGGCGGGCAAGACAGGTAGTTCACCTGCATCGAATGAGCGCTCAAGCCATGTCACAGGGGCGCTGTCATCCGTGGAAGCCATCAATGTATCGCCCAAAGCTTTGGATAAAGCTGTTTCAAAGCCTTTGTCGGGTTGGACTTCATCCAGAAGGCGTGTGTAATCACCTTCGTTTTCTGCTTCAAGAAACGCTTTTAGAGAATTGATTTCGCTTTCAATTTTTGCTTTTTCTGTATCAATGGTTTGACGACGCGTACGGGCTGCTTCCACATCATCTTTGGCTTGTGCATAAGCTTTTTCAGCCGCCTCCAAATCCTCACGCATCATTGTGATGGATTTTTCCAATTCCTGAATATCTGATTTCAAGGAGTCTTGAATATCGTCTTTGCCGAATTCTTTGCGGGCTTCGGCCAAATCATCGGCAAATTTCTCTTTGCGCTCCTGAGCAACGAGTAAGCGTGATTCTTCAGATGCTATCTGCCCCTCAATCGCTTGACGACTTGCGCGTGTTTCGGCGGCGGAAGCCATGAAGTTCTCATACTCTTCTTCAAGCTTAGAGACCTTTTCTTCCAGCCGCTCTTTTATGGCCTGCTTTTCTCTCAGGACATCTTCTTCCTGCCCCTGGTTGTCTTCAATCGAGCTTTGTTCTTTATCCAAATTCAATACAAAAGCCGTGTTTTCCTCCAAGGATTCACGCTCATGCGTGCGGTCTTGTTCAGTTTGTTCCAATTGCGCGACAGCTGTTTGAAGCTGTTCTTCGAGCGCACGTTCCTGATCTTCCAAGCGTTGCAGTTCCATTTTCTGTGCCTGAAGAGCGGCAGCGGCTTCCGCTTCTGCCTTGCGTAGATCCGGTAAATCCTCAGCTTGTGTATTTTGTGTTTTTGATAGCTGGGTAACAGCAGCCATGCGTTCAGCAACAACGCTTTCAGCTTCTAAAAAGACTTTGTTCGCTTTTTCTATTTTGTCTTTGAGCAGACGCCACTCCAGATACGCAATTGTGACTTCCAACTGGCGGATTTGAGCCGACAAGTCCTTATATTTTGCCGCTTGGCGCACTTGCTTTTTTAAGGCGTTGTAACGCCCCTCCATGGAGCCGAGCAGATCTTCAACGCGTTGTAAGTTCTGATCAGCTGCACGCAATCTCAATTCAGCCTCATGTCTGCGTGCATAAAGCCCTGATATACCGGCGGATTCTTCCAAAATCAAACGCCGCTCTTGTGGCTTCGCATTAATCATGGCCGTTACGCGCCCTTGCGAGACCAGAGCAGGGGAGTTAGCCCCAGTCACAGTATCAGCAAAGAGCATCTGAACGTCACGTGCACGCTGGGTTTTACCGTTGATTTTGTAATTCGAGCCTTTGTCACGTTCAATACGGCGAACAATCTCAATATCATCGCTGCCATTAAATGCCGCAGGAGCGGTACGCTCCAGATTATCCAAAAGTAGTGAGACTTCAGCATTGTTACGACGCGGGCGGTTTGATGTGCCGTTGAAAATCACATCTTCCATAGAGCCCGATCCACGCATTTTCTTGGAAGAGGCTTCGCCCATCACCCAGCGCAAGGCTTCAACCAAATTGGATTTACCGCATCCGTTCGGCCCGACAATACCGGTTAAACCGTCAGTGATCTCCAGTTCGGTTTTATCAACGAAAGACTTAAAGCCGCTTAATCTGAGTTTAGAAAATTGAACCATTATACTTTAATTCGCTTCACTTTCTGCTTGAGCGAGTAATTTACTGATCACCTGATCAAATGTTCTGATGGATGACGCGCCGCGGATAGTTTCTTGCCCCTTATTCAAAACAAAGGTTGGTGTTGATTGGATATCGTAGCCTTCGCGCGTCTTCATAAGTTGTTCTTCAAAAGCCTTTTTAAACTCATCGCTATGGCACTTTTCAAAATCTTCATCGCTAAGGCCTGCTAGCTTGGCATTTTGCTTAAGAGCTTTCATATAGCCTTCTGCGGCCCATTGGCGTTGTGTTTTAAACAGAAGGCTTAAAAACGCTTCATGCTTATCAACGGGCAAACAACGGACAGTAATAGACGCATCGAGAGCAGCTTTATCAAGAGGAAAATCATTGAAGACAAAATAGACTTTGCCTGTATCGATGTATTTTTCTTTAACGGCGTCATACGTGTTTATATGGAACGCCGCACAGTGAGAGCAAGTCAGGGAGGCAAACTCATCAATACGAACAGGTGCATTCGGATCACCGACGCTACGTTCAGCAAGAAATGATTCCAGTGACAGGCCTGTGGGCGCAATTGCTGTCTCTTCTGTGGCCGCCGGCTCAATGTTGTTGGAGTACGCACCTAGCTCTTCAAGGCTCGCACCCTGAATAGATTGCGGCATAGGTGGATAATCATCTCCTTCAATACTCACTGACGCTTCTTCGAAAGCACCATTATCCTGATTATCCGTCATGACAAAGAACGTAATGGCTCCAATCACAAAGACGGCAGTCAGAATTGCGATCAGGATAAATGTGTTGTTTTTGGATGATGTTTGATCAGCCATAAGAGCCAGCCCTTTTTCGTGTTTTCATAAAGAATATGCAGAATTACCGTAAAACGTGACAATTTCCAAGGATTATTTAGTGTCGCGTTGGGCACATGGTTTGTCAATGAAGCGCTCATAAAGCTTTAGAGCTATCCACATTGAATCACTATAGCTCTAGTCGGCACCATAAAAAATAAGGTCTATACGGTCTTTTGGGGCAGAATCGGCTGCATCGCCTAGAGCGCGGACATCAATGATGCGGGCTTCAATGTTTTGATCGAGCATGGCATCACGTAAGCTGAGTGCGCGATTAAGAGACATACGACGGTCACTGCTTTGTCCCTGATCATAGGCTGTGGCATAAGACATGATTTGTAGGCGCCATTCAGGGTTTTTATTCAGTATATTGGCAGCTTTAGCCGCATTAGCGGTTAGTTCGTCTTGCGAAATTTCGCTCTGGCCTTGTGCAAATATCAAAGTGATTTTCTGCGCATTTCCATCTTCAAGCTCATACACGTTCACTTTGTCCAACGTTTCAGGTGGTATATCCGGCTTAGATTCGGTCTTCTGCTCTTCAATCTTTTCTTCGGAGTGACGCTTCAAAATAGCACCTTCCACTTCACCATCTTCGCCTTGGAATAAAGTTTCTGCATCATAGTCTTGCGCCGGCACGGACGGCATGGTTTTTGGCCCCTTTACAACACCGGGACGGACTTTCGGTTGTTCTTTGGCTATTGTCTGGCTTGATGGTTCCGGTTTTTTGGGTGGCAAGGGCGGCGTTTTTAATACGATTTTTGGAACATCTTCAATATTCGCTTCTTTGACCGGTGGCTTGGGGACACTCTCTGTTTTTGGCAAAGGTTTAGGAACCGGTGTAATGTCTGTCGGTGTTTGTGGTGCATTGGCTGGTGGAAGCGGGGAAGGCGCATCAAACATCGGCGGCGGCGTATAGTCTTGCGTAAGAGCAGGGGATGCCAAAATCAGAAATAAACTAAGCAGCCATATCTTTTGCAGCATCGCGCACCAGTTTTTTCAAATCACTATGGACATTCGTATTGGCGGCCAAGATATTGTTGTCATGGACAGGGTTTGTGCCGCGATCAATTGTACTCACCATACCGCCTGCTTCTTTGACAATGAGAGCGCCGGCCGCAACATCCCAAGCTTTGATGCCGCGCTCCCAATACCCTTCAAATCGTCCTGCAGCTACATAGCATAAATCCAGAGCGGCTGAACCAGTTCTTCTGTACATAGGAGCAACTGTTGTTACTGCGTCAAGTTCTCTCAAGAAAGCAGCGCGTCTTTCCTTATCAATAATTGGAATACCACCAACACAGAATGTTGAAGCTTCTAAATTATTACGGCCGGATACGCGAATACGTTTGTTGCGCATGAATGCACCAGTGCCTTTTTCAGCACGGAACATTTCATCTTTTACTGGGTCATAGACAATACCAGCCTGCACCTCTCCCGCTTTTTCCAAGGCAATAGAAATGCACCAATGCGGAATACCGTGCATAAAATTGTGCGTGCCATCTAGGGGATCAATAATCCATACATGCTCGCTATCCTCGCCTTTAACTTCGCCGCTTTCTTCCATCAGGAAAGAATAGGTTGGGCGGGCTCGTCTTAACTCTTCAAAAATGATTTCTTCGGATCGTTTGTCCGCCGCCGTTACAAAATCGGCGGGTCCTTTACGAGACACCTGAAGTTGTTCAACTTCGCCAAAATCACGGTTGAGCGAACGTGCTGCCTTTTCAGCGGCTTTGATCATGATTGATACTATTGGGGACGTGTTCGCCATTGAGTTCTAATCCTTGGCCCGTTCGACGTAAGTACCGTCTTCGGTTTTTATAATGACTTTGGTTCCTGTATCAATATGCGGAGGCACCATAACGCGCACACCTATATCAGACATGGCAGGCTTATAGGACGAAGACGCTGTTTGCCCTTTAACGACAGGCTCGGCTTCCACGATTTCTACCGTAATGGTGTCCGGCAGCTTTATGCTCAAAGCTTCGCCTTCATACATTTCAACGGTAACCATCATACCGTCTTGAAGATAAGGCGCGGCATCCCCAATCAACTCTTTTTTGATTTCAACCTGCTCATAGCTTTCAGTGTTCATGAATGTGAACACTTCGCCGTCATTGTATAGGTACTGGAAATCCTGCTGATCCAGAACGACACGCTCAACAGTTTCCTGTGTTCTTTGGCGGATATTGTCTTTGTTACCAGTACGAATATCCCGCAATTCCAATTGGATAAACGCACCGCCTTTGCCGGGCTTGGAAATAAAGGTGGAGAGCACCTGCATGAGTTTTCCGTCATGTTCGATCACATTGCCTTTACTGAGTGTGTTTGCGTTTACTTTCATAATCTTAATTCCTATCCTTTAACAGGGACGCCCCCATGCTTTGCAGACGGCTCTTTATATCGGGATCTTCAATATTTTCAAGCATATCGCTTAAATTCTTTTTGTCTTCGGGTTTCAATGTTTTGGCACGTTTTCTAGATTTCTGGGCTTTTGCTTCAAAAGGCACGTGCTTGAATTTAATGTCATTCACCCAGCGATCCCCGAATATCTGATTGATCCGTTCCAGCATCACATCCTTCTGATAGACTAGTGTTGAAGCATGAGCACTGGTCGTTGCCACTTCCAATGTTGCCTCAGCTTTTTTGGATTTATCCTTTGATTTGCGATAGTGAATTTTAATCGGTTGCGCCTTATCCGCGAAATCTTCACCAATAATTTCCGACCAATGCGTGACAATTCGCCCGAGCGCTATATATTTTCGAGCAAAGATTTTTGAATTCACACGCGGAATTGCATCGGAAAGCAGTTTTAAGGCCATGGCCAAGACTATGACATCATCTACAAATACGGGCAAGATGCAGGAGCAAATGCTGGGTTGGTATGATCAGCAGGGTAGAAGCCTGCCTTGGCGCGCTCGCGGAGATCAAATTCCCGAACCTTACCATGTCTGGTTATCCGAAATCATGTGCCAGCAAACGACAATTCAGGCCGTGATCCCGTATTTCATGAAATTTATAAAAAAATGGCCGAGTATTCATGATTTGGCAAAGGCATCACAAGAAGACGTCATGCACGAATGGGCGGGTTTAGGATATTACGCGCGGGCACGAAACCTTCATAAATGTGCCAAAGTTGTATCTGAAAAATTAGACGGACGTTTTCCTAATAATAAAAAAGCTCTGATGGAATTGCCAGGAATAGGGGATTACACATCGGCGGCTATTGCATCCATTGTTTTCGATGAAGCTGCGCCGGTTGTTGATGGGAATGTTGAGCGTGTTGCATCCAGAGTATTTGCATTTGAAGAACCACTTCCAACGGCCAAGCCAAAGCTGAAAAAGGAAGCTGAAAGACTTTATACGAAGAATAAAGAACGGCATGGCGATTTAGCGCAGGCCTACATGGATCTAGGGGCCATGATTTGTACGCCTAAATCTCCCAAATGTATGATTTGCCCCATTCGTGAAGGGTGTAAGGGTTATGCCTTGGGTATTGCCTCAGAACTGCCTCAAAAAGAGGCCAAAAAGGCCAAACCAAAGCGTTATGGTCAATATTACTGGATTACGAATAAAGAGGACGCTGTTTTATTTGAGAGGCGAGCAGAAGACCGTATGATGGGCGGTATGTTGGCTTTGCCCTCAACAGACTGGGATTTGAAGCTGGAAACAACCCATTTAGAGTTAAATAATGTGGAAGAGATGGGAGCTAATCACACGGTCAGGCACAGTTTTACCCATTTTGACCTAGAGCTAAGCGGTTTTAAGGCTGATTTCGAACCTAAAAGTTCCAATTTTATATGGGTTTCAACGGATAAAATAGTCGATTTAGGATTGCCAAGTTTATTTAAAAAGGCAGTAAAATTAATGATTTAGGGAATGTTTATTTGTGATTATGCCTTGAAATCACTATAATGGAATAAGAATGGATTCACATGAATAAACACATTTTTAAATTAACTATTATCAGTCTCTTTTTTGTTGCTTTTGCGCCTATCGCATCCGCAACCGACGACCCGATCAAAAAATCGCCCCTAGATTTAGCAACAGAACGAGAAGTAACAATAATCCGTGATGCGCATGGTGATGGATATCACAACCCTACGCTCAAGAATCTGTCCAGATTATATTGGAGACTGAACGT
This sequence comes from Pseudomonadota bacterium, assembly GCA_039026795.1. GTDB lineage: Bacteria > Pseudomonadota > Alphaproteobacteria > Micavibrionales > Micavibrionaceae > JAUHXT01. The sequence goes on along the minus strand of JBCCLQ010000063.1, from coordinate 1,692 downwards.
TTTTGATCCTCAAGATGATGTTGCTATAGATAATTATCTAAGGATCAATGAATGCGATATTTTCACAGCTTATTCAAAAGATGAATTTGAATGGGTTCAAATCCGTAATGCCGCACGAAGAAACCTCTTAAGTCCTGAAACTCTAATCAGCAATAAATTCAAATTTGTTATGCCAATTTATTTAGGAAATTATCTTCCTGATCAAGGCGGGTTTGAAATTATCAAAAACTCTGGCTTTCCTAACCTGAAACGTATCGAGTTTGTCTCTCCTTACACCAGCAAAAAGATATGCAACACTCTTGTCCATATTCCCGATTATGAGAAGAATATTCTTCTTATTTTAGAAGAACCATTAGATTATACATTCGTTGAAATGGACGATCATGTTGCTCAGGCATTCATTCTCCGAAAACAGTATGAGTCAGAGAAAATTGATGAAAAACTTCGCTTACGTCGCTACCAGAGACAAGCCTTTATTCGTTTGCGTATGACATTGCACGAATATCAAGGCAATATAAAAGGACGCACTCTAGACGGGAATTTAGCCATTATATATGGAACTTTAGACGGTATCGATATCTTTGATGATCGCGACCAAAAATTGCTTTTGGCTTCTTATTCAGTTGATGAATTGCGCGAAAAAGCTCTAGCCAAACACGAAGCTCATAATATTACCGAGTGATTTCTATACCAACACTTCCCACATCATCATAGATGTCAGGTTTTTCAACACGAACCGTGCAGTGGTCGGCTTGTTCGTGCGCTAAAATTTTAGCCGCTATCTCGTCAGCAAATGTTTCAACAAGATGAATATGCCTATCATTTGAAATATCTTTGATGGCCTGAACAATGTCATTGTATGACAAAACATCATCGATATTATCGCCAGATATATCCGGTGCTTCTTTGAGAAGGATTTCTACATTCACAATAACACACTGTTTGGACTGCTTTTCGTGATCGAGCACTCCAATGGACATGGTTAGTTCCAGATCACGAATAATAAGCTTCGAGGTATTCATATATTACTGAAGCGTTCCGGATTTTTGATCCGTGATCTCATTACGCAAACGCTGGCGCAGGTTATCAATAGGCACAGATGTTTTGCCAACTTTCACATGCCAATAGGTCCAGCCATTGCAAGAGGGGGCATTTTGAACGGCTGCACCAACTTTATGAATTGATCCTTTATGATGCCCGGTCAGAAGGCTGCCATCAGCGCGAACCTTGGCCTTTACCTTGCCTTTTGAGCATTGCAGTTCTGCACCAGCCTCTAGTAAACCATGCTCTAAAAGCCAACCGAAAGGAATGCGGATTTCCTCTTTCTTGCTCATAATGGCCAATGCGTCTTCATTAATCGGTGAAACCGCATCGATACGTTTTTGTGCAATCTCGGCATATTCTGGCTCTTGTTCGATCCCGATGAAGTTCCGACCGAGTTTTTTGGCAACAGCGCCTGTCGTTCCAGTTCCAAAGAAGGGATCCAAGATAGTGTCGCCTTTCTTAGTAGAAGCCAGAATGACACGGTGTAGCAGGGCCTCAGGCTTTTGCGTCGGATGTGCCTTCTGCCCCTGAGAATCTTTTAAACGTTCCGCACCAGTGCACAGGGGGATGAACCAGTCAGAGCGCATCTGAAGATCTTCATTCAACTGCTTCATCGCATCATAATTGAACGTGTATTTTGACTTCTCG
>JBCCLQ010000062.1:0-9443 GCA_039026795.1 Pseudomonadota bacterium | reverse complement strand
TAGATCACTCGAGGCGCATCTGGCAGGAAGACCGTTTCGACGCTTTATTTGTTTAAATCTTTTGCTTCTTTAGCTGTCTTTGCTGTAAAACATTGAAATGTCTGGAAATCGATTTGGTACATTGTTTCAATATCCCCGTCCCGAAGCGCGTAGCGCGTGGGACATCATAAAAAAGGAAAAGTATGTCCGGTAATAGGTTTGGAACTTTATTCCAGTATCACTCTTGGGGTGAAAGCCACGGTCCTGCGATCGGCTGTGTGGTTGATGGCGTGCCGCCGCGCATTCCGCTGTCTGAAGCTGATATTCAACCCTATCTGGATGCGCGCAAGCCTGGGCAGTCTCGCCATACAACGCAGCGTAAAGAACCTGATGAGGTTAAAATCCTCTCCGGTGTGTTTGAGGGGCAGACAACGGGGACACCGATTAGCCTGCTGATTGAAAACAAGGACCAGCGCTCCAAGGATTACGGGGATATCAAGGACAAGTTCCGCCCGGGTCATGCGGACTATACCTATCATCATAAATACGGCATTCGCGATTATCGTGGAGGCGGGCGCTCATCCGCGCGTGAAACGGCGATGCGTGTCGCGGCAGGTGCTATTGCGCGTAAAATCCTTGAAACTCAAATTGGCGACAATGTCACCATTCGCGGCGCGGTTGTGCAAATCGGCCCACATAAAATCAATCGCGATAACTTTGATTGGGATCAGGTGAGCCAAAATCCGTTCTGGGGGCCGGATAAAGAAGCCGCCAAGCTCTGGGAAGAGTATCTGGATGGGCAACGTAAATCGGGCTCTTCGGCAGGCGCGGTTATTGAAGTGCATGCGAGTGGTATTCCCGCAGGCCTCGGCGCACCTGTTTATGATAAAATAGACAGCGATCTCGCCAAGGCGATGATGAGCATCAATGCGACTAAGGCTGTTGAAATCGGTGCGGGCTTTGATGCCGTCGAATGGGGCGGCGAAGACAATGCCGATGAAATCCGCGTCGATGACAATGGAAATCCGGTGTTCTTGTCCAACAATGCGGGCGGGATTCTCGGTGGTATTTCAACGGGCCAGGATATTGTGGTGCGCACGGCGTTTAAACCGACCAGCTCGATCCTCACACCAAAGGCCACCATTGATAAGGCCGGGAATGAAACCGAAATCCTGACCAAAGGTCGCCATGACCCTTGTGTTGGAATTCGTGGCATGCCGGTGTGCGAAGCGATGATGGCCTGTGTGCTCGCCGATCATTATCTGCGCCACAAAGCTCAGTGCCTTTAATTCTTCCGCCTGAACGCTATGTAGTTTATAGTGTTTGCTAGTTAGAGGAGTTCTTCATGCCGCAAAACACAAGGCCACAGGGCGGGTCATTATTCTATCAGGCCCCAAAACCCCAAAAATCAGATATTCGTAAAAAGCGTTGGAAGATTGGCTCAATAATATTAAAGGCCGTTAAGCGGGCTTGCATGGTGATTGGTGCGGTGGTTTTGTTCTCGGCTTTTTTAACCTTCATTACGCTTACTACAGCCGTTAAATCAACCACGCCAGCTTTACCAAAAGAAATGGTGTTGGTGTTAAAGTTGGAGCAAGGGATTGTTGAAAAACCCGATGAAGCCAGTTTTGCGGATTTGTTTCCTGTATCTCGGCCGACAATCCGGCAAGTGACCGAAACGTTGGATCGCGCCGCAAAGGATGAGCGAATTAAAGCGCTTATTGTGAATTTGAAATCGGGAGGTGTGAGCTTAAACCACATTCAGGAATTTAGAGCTGCTGTAAAACGATTCCGTGAGTCAGGGAAAAAAGCTTATTTTTATTCCTCATCTTTTATGGATTCAGGATCGACGTTAGGTGCTTATTATCTGGCGTCTTCTTTTGATGAAATCTGGATGCAGCCAGTTGGTTTTTTATCAGTGGCGAATTTTGGAATTGAAGTTCCGTTAGCACGCGGATTTCTTGAAAAAGTTGGTATCACGCCACAGTTCTTACAGCGTGAAAAATACAAATCGGCTATGGAGAGTTTTACTGAAAGAGAGCTTACGCCTGAAAGTCGAGAATCCTTAAATGAAACCTTGTCTGCTTTTTCCGGCTTTATTGGTTCAGATATTATGCAAGACCGACAGGTTTCTAAAGAAGCTTTGGAAGCTGCGATGAGTAAAGGTGTTCTGGATGGTGAGATGGCATTAAATATTGGTTTGCTTGATCGTCTTGATTATGGTGATGTCTTGGTTTCAGGTATTCGTGATGAGGTGAAAGGTGATCCGGACGACGAAACGCTTAAGCTTGTGTCCTTCCGGCAATATGCGAACGCAGCTCAAAGCACGAAAACGGATACAGGCAATCCTGTGATATCGAAGAAGCCGACAGTTGCATTGATCTATGTCACAGGAACGATTGTTGCGAGCGCGATGAATGCAACTTCCGCCGCAGCGGATGATATTTCTCCAGCGATTATAGAAGCAGCGGAAGATGAGGATGTGAAGGCAATCATCTTGCGCGTGAACTCGCCAGGAGGATCGCCGCGCGCTTCGGAGACCATTCGCCGAGCTGTGTTGCGAGCCAAGGAGAAAGGCAAGTTCGTTGCTGTATCCATGGGAGATTTGGCTGCATCAGGAGGATATTGGGTTTCCACGGATGCAGATGTGATCTTCGCCAATCCATCCACGTTGACAGGTTCGATCGGAGTTGTGATGGGAAAGTTCGACATCAGCGCATTGTGGAATAATTTGGACGTGAATTGGGCAGCGATCGATACAGGCGAGAGTTCCGGTTTGTGGTCAGTGAACAGACCATTCTCGGAAAGCCAACTTGCGCATATGAACACACTGATTGACGGAACATATTCTGCATTTCTGTCTCGTGTTGCCGAAGGACGCAATATGAGCGTTGAGGATGTTCGCGAAGTTGCGCAAGGACGCGTTTGGACAGGTGAAATGGCAGCGCAGAATGGTTTGGTTGACGAGATCGGAGGATTGCACGATACGTTGACTTATATTGCGCAGCGCGAAGGCATGATTTCGGCTGATAATCTGAATGTTGTTGTGATGCCGAAACCGAAATCGCGTGTTGAGCAAATTCTGGAACTTCTTGGAGGAAACACAAATATCGTTTCCACATTTTTACGTCTTGATGAGCTTCTCACAACACTGGAGCCCGTCTTGTCCAAAATCCATCAAGTGCAAAACCCGAACGCGTATATCACTTACGATTCCGATCTGGAGTTCATGCAGCAATAGCGCCCTTATCACCCAACACATCGCGGGCGGTGCGGGCAAAGTCGTGATAATTCATGATGATATTTTCCGGCCCGATATCATCCTCGCCCAAACTTTTTTCCAGCACGGCAACGGACGCATTGAGGCCATAAGCGAGCGGCACAACGGTGGCAGGCACAATTTTATCCGCCGCCAACGCGGCCAAAATATCCTTATGCCGATCGCCGATATACCAAACGATATCATCGGGCGTGAGCGGATCTTTTAAATCCTTCAGCGCACGCAAGAGCGGATCGGGATGGGGTTTGGATTTGGAAAAATCCTCCCGAAAAATCGCGACCTTAAAATACTGCGAGAGGTGAAACTTCTCCAAAATATCATCACCGTAACCTTTGCCGAGCCCATTACTAACGATGCCGAGCGGAATACCCTGCGCGCGAATAAGATTGAGGATCGCATAAATACCGGGGCAGGGCTGCACAATTTGTTCCACCGGTTTGCGACGCACCTTATGCAGGGCGCGATGCACCAGCACGGATTTGGATTTTTTGGGCTCGTTATCGGGATCATAGGCCGCATCCCCGCGCGAAAACAGCTTCCCCATTTTAAAAATCAGATCATCCGCAAATTCCAGTACACCCAGCAAACGCGGGTTGATGTGACGGACGGTCGTACCATCCATGTCGAACAACACAATACTGGGCCTAGGGATTGTCACTCACTTTTCCTTTTTCAGTGCGTCGCTGCGCTCCTAAAGTAGCTTCACTGTACTTGTCGTCGCTGGCTTCTGCTGAAAAAGAAAAATCAAGCGACAATGGTTTTATATGGTTGTCATCATGGGCGGATTCAGGCGGTGTTGGCAAGGAAGAAAGGGCGCGTAGCAGCGCTTCCTGTGTACGAAGGAGGGCGCGCAGACGATCATAATCCTGCGTATACAGCCCATGGCGAGTGGCGTTTTGGGCGCTGGCCGCCTTGCCGGCTTCCGTTTTGGGGCCGGTGGCGCGTTCCCATGGCTTGGTTTTACGGCACCGCGCGGCCTGTTCGGCGCGTCTTTTTGGGCTCCAACCCTTTGTTTTCTTCATCATTTTGCATCCTCGACTTGATCGGGGATCTTTTGCTTTGTGGGTTGAGGTCCCCGCTTTCGCGGGGATGCGAGAGAGAAAAGCGGGGATGCAAATGCAGTGTAAGGCATTGTTTTCCTTTGCATAGTTACGGATTACTCATTTCGTTCCGTCGGAAAATGGGGGGTGGGGGGTGCTAAGCCGTTGTTTTTATTGATTTGGCGGGTGACATGCACGGGCGAACGGCGGGGTAGCGGCGTAATCGCGCTCATATACTCCATTGCGGCGGTGGCCTTCATCGTCTCCACACATTGTTTTTGCAAACGCATGGCGAGGTTGATTTGCCGCTCCTGAAAATGCATCGGGCGGTCTTTATCGCGCGCGCTGTCCATGGCATCACGCACCACCAGGTGCATCATCGTATCCAGGATATGGGCCTGCCGGTGCAGCATATCGCCGATCCCCATGGGGGTGGTGAGGGCATCTTCCAGCGCATCGCACAGATCGGGCAGGGTGGTTTCTTTTGGGGGTGTGTTGGGTTTTTCTGTCATAAGACAGTATAGGATTTATTTCCTATTTTGTCAAATAGGTTGATTTATTTGACATATTATAAATATTTGCTATAACTATGTCCTCATAAACGAGGGTGACTATGCAAGATATTGCGCAATTTCTGAAAGATACATGGCAGGTGGCTGCGCCATATGCCAATTTAGGTTTGGGTTTGACGGGCAATCTATTAACGGTTGTAGGTGGTGTTACAGTTATTACCGGAGGCTGGCGTTATCTGGTTGACCGTAGAAGTGGACTCCATCAAGTCACATCTAACAGCGATGATAATGTTGATTTTGCACAAGGTTTAAAGGCAGTGGAAGATGCCTTTGCCGAAAAACCAAATATCAATTGTATCATTGTTGAATTCGCCGATTATGCCGTTGTGCAGTTGCGCGGTAAAGAGCCGATTGTTCTGGATTTTACCAAAGACAAAGACGAGATGCATGATGCAGTGATTTACACACAAATCAAATCGATGATCGGTAAAAAATCACCCGAAGAGATTTATCAATTCGCCGCCGTAGACGGATGGAACGATGCCGACGTCATTGTTAATGGTGGCACACCAGAAGGCATGGACGAGAATGAAGCAGCTCGTATCCGCGAACATGCATGGATGAAATGCAGTGATTTTCGCAAAATGTTGTTTAAACCCCGTGGGCGCCGCCGTGCACTGGAAAACCATAAAGCGATTTTAAGCGTTTTGGGTGGAGACAGCGATGGCATGAAACAGAAGACCAATGTGTCACGTCGTGGATCTTTGGGGCTTGCCTATAATTCCGTTATGGAAGGGGCGCCGCCAGATACCATTGTTATCAAGCCGCATACTGATACGGAAAAGAAAATCCGCACACAGATTTGCGGAACACGACGCGCGAATGTTGATGAACATGGTAAGCCCGTGAGTGGTGATCAAGGGGCGGGGCATTATTCAAGAATTCGTGATGTACAAACCGCGCATGATATTGAGAAAATTGAAAGACGCAAGCGCCTTTGGTCATTTGGCCGCCACGCGGCTTAATCTGGATTGCTTCGCTATGCTTGCAATGAAGGGGTTTAAAGAGTTGTCATTGCGAGGAGAGCCGGAGGCTCGACGCGGCAATCTATTTTATTGTGTGATCCTATCATATAAATCATTCCAGTTGGGATTCTGATTTTCGATTAAAGCCAGTTTCTTTTTACGTGACCCAGCCTTGATTTGTTTTTCACGTTCGATGGCGCTTTCCATGGTTTCGTGAATTTCAAAATAAACAAGTCTGTGGCATTTATATTTTGAAGTGAATCCTTCAACCAAATTGTTTTTGTGTTCGTAAATGCGTTTTGACAGGTTTGACGTTACGCCTGTGTAAAGCGTGCCGTTTTGTTTGTTGGTGACGATATAAATAGCAGGTTGTTTATGCATAAAGTTATTATAACCGTCATTGCGAGCGACTAAAAGGAGCGTGGCAATCTAATTTTCTGGATTGCTTCGTCAGGATTGCATCCTTCCTCGCAATGACAAAGAAGAAGAGCAATGACGTTAAGAAATGACCTTTTTCACAATATCTTTGGCGGTGAGCCCGGCGGTTTCGTATTGCTGCGCAGGGCTGTCGTGATCCTGAAACACATCCGGCAGGTGCATGGTACGGACCTTCAGGTTGCCGTTATCCAGCAGCCCATCCTGTGATAAAAATTCCAGAACAAAGGAGCCAAAGCCGCCGATGGCGCCTTCCTCAATCGTCAGCAGCGTTGCATGGTTGGTGGCAAGTTGTCGGATCAACTTTTCATCCAATGGTTTGGCGAAGCGGGCATCGGCGATTGTGATGGTTTTGCCTTTAGCCTCCAGCAGCTTCGCCGCGATTTTGCATTCCTCTAGCCGTGCGCCGTAGCTGAGAATAGCGATGTCTCCGCCCTTTTGTGCATCCCCATGAACAACGCGGCCTTTACCGATTTGCAGCACCTCACCATGGTCTGGAAGCTCTATGCCTGTGCCTTCACCGCGCGGGTATCGGAAAGCTATCGGCCCGTTATCATGTGCGGCGGCTGTTGTGACCATATGCATCAGCTCCGCCTCATCACTCGCGGCCATCAAGGTCATGTTCGGCAGGCAACCCAGATACGCCGTATCAAAGGCGCCCGCATGCGTTTGCCCATCCGCACCGACCAGACCCGCACGGTCAATCGCAAAGCGCACAGGCAGGTTTTGGATGCACACATCGTGCACAATCTGATCATAGGCGCGTTGCAGAAACGTGGAATAAATCGCGCAGAACGGCTTCATGCCCTCCGCCGCCAGACCGGCCGCAAACGTCACCGCATGTTGTTCGGCGATGCCGACATCATAGGTGCGATCCGGAAACTCATAGCCAAACAGATCGAGGCCCGTGCCGGTATCCATGGCCGCCGTGATGGCGAGGATTTTAGGGTCTGCTTTCGCTTCGTTGATGAGCGACTGTGCGAAGACGGATGTGTAGGACGGGCGTGTTGATTTGGGTTTATATTGGCTACCCGTGACAATGTCGAATTTAGCGACGCCATGCATTTTGTCGTTCGAGGACTCAGCCGGCGCGTAGCCCTTGCCTTTTTGCGTGATCGCATGGATCAGCACCGGGCCGTCATGCTTGCCGTCGCGCATATTGCGTAAGACAGGGAGAAGCTGGTCCATATCGTGGCCGTCAATCGGGCCGATATAATAAAAGCCCATTTCTTCGAACATCGTACCGCCACCTAAAGCCACGCGGGCTGTTTCTTCGGCTCGTGCCGCTGCCTTTTGTAAGGGGGGCGGGAGCATATGGGAGATTTTCTTGGCCACATCACGCGCGCCGATATACGGATCGGAGGACACAAGGCCGGTCAGATATTTGCTCATCGCGCCGACGGGCGGGGAGATGGACATGTTGTTATCGTTCAAAATCACGATCATGCCCGTTTTCAGCGCGCCGGCGTTGTTCATCGCCTCGTACGCCATACCGGCCGACATCGCGCCGTCACCGATCACGCAAATCACGTGGTTGTCTGCGCCCTGCTGGTCGCGGGCGACAGCCATGCCGAGCCCTGCGGAGATAGACGTCGAAGAATGCGCTGCGCCGAACGGGTCATATTCACTCTCACTGCGCTTGGTAAAGCCCGATAGCCCGCCGCCCTGACGGATTGTGCGGATGCGGTTCCTACGGCCTGTGAGAATTTTGTGTGGATAGCATTGATGGCCGACATCGAAAATCAGCTTATCTTTCGGCGTATCAAACACCGCGTGAATGGCGGTTGTGAGCTCCACCACGCCAAGCCCAGCGCCAAGGTGACCACCCGTTTGGGAGACAGCCGCAATGGTCTCAACCCGTAGCTCATCGGCAAGCTGACGTAAGTCCTCATCGCTCAAACCCTTCATATCTGAAGGCGTTGAAACGGTGTCGAGCAGCGGAGTCTCACTTGTGGCGGTTTTCGCGTCCGCTTCAGTCTGTGTTTGTGTCTTATTTGTCTCTGTCTGGGCCATTGGTCATAGATATAGCCCGCAAATGCGGCAGAAATAAAGGAAAATGTTAATTAGTGTAACGTTAGATGTTGTGCAGTAACGCGCTCTTGATGATCAGGTATAGGTTCATGATGGTCGTATCCTTCTTGACGCGCTATAGCCAAAAATACATCAGAAGGTAGTTTTAACAAGCTTGTTTGAACAAGAGGATGTCCCACTTTAAAATCATAAGTCACTCCATCAATTTCAAAACTAACATCCTTTTTAGGGAAGAATGTAATATCCGCCGTGTTTGTTGATTTGTTCCAAAAAGTTGTACAATCCCAATCCTCGACATGAAAACCTTTGGTTGGTAAATCGCGCTTTATTTTATGCAACGCGCTTAAGGCGTGTAGTTTGAACAGAGGGTGATTGTAAGCTCTGACTATAGACTCCGGATTACGGTTAGCATCATGAGTCAACAGAAGACCATTTTTACCGACAATCGGCTTTAGGTTTCTTAAGATCGTCCTGATGCCATCTACACCAAAGTTTGTGATTGTACCGCCAAGCATAACAGGAAATACGCGGCCATATTGAGACAGACGAATAGGCGCTTTGAGGAAATCACCAACCATTCTGTATCGCGGACGTTCGGGATAGCGAGATGCGGCTTCGCGAAAGCAATGCTCTACAGCTGTTCGGTCTGAGTCAAATGCCAGATATCCGGCGTTCGATTTATCAAGTAAGTGCGCAATTTTCCCAGAGAAAGCCTGTCCACAGCCTATATCGGCTAGTAAGTCATGCTCACCAGCTCTCTCGATAATTGTTTGTGCGTTCTCGCTAAATAACCGCTGCTCATTGCGTATAATGTAATAATCAGGATCTTCTTCAATCCATTTGTGAAAATAGTAAGCACCTCGAACGCTTTCTCCATCATCTTCGTAGGTGTGAATGCCCCTTAAACGCGCACCGTTGAAAAAAGCATGCACCTCATCAGCAAAAGACGTTCTTTGATGTGCTCTAATCGCTTGTTGCATTGTCCCACATGAACCTGAAAATCTTCTTTTCTTTTTCAACGCGTTCTTTTCGTTCAAACACGCGAACAATCACATCATCTTCTAAAAAAACAATATCTGCCGCTTTATCCCCATAAATGTAAGTTGGCGCATCAGAAAAGTACTTGTTAGGGATACGTCTA
>JBCCLQ010000061.1:0-9471 GCA_039026795.1 Pseudomonadota bacterium | reverse complement strand
GGCTATGCCGGGAAGTCCCGCTAAGTTCGCATTGATAGAGACAATCAGCTCCGGTAGTGATGTTCCGAAAGCGACAATCGTAAAGCCAATCACCATAGGCGAGACATGTACTTTTTGTGCAACATAAACGGCGGCATCAATGGTCCAGTCACCGCCCTTTAAAAGTAGTAAAATACCAAGGCCCAGCGAGCCTGTTGCCAGAATAAAAAGTTCAAAAGTTGTCAGATCAAGCATATGGATTTCTTTTTAGAATCAAAACTATAGCGATCGTACCCTATTTCTGTCCGTCTTCCCACTCAATCCCGAAACCAAATGCACGATCCATGGAAGGGTGACCGGGATAATATTCAGTAATGTTGGTCATACGTATGCCGTTTCGAACATTTTCCATGCGCGCAGTTGCGGCCAGGCAGAGTTCGGATTTATAAGTATGAAGCGTCACCACCATCGGTCTTTCATTGGGAACAAGCACCTGAACCTGCGGCGCGATTTCTGCCCAATTATGAACGCCTTTGTATATGTAGAGATAGATCAGAAGTCTTTTAATTTCTGGCCATTTTTGTCCGTTCAACAGAATGACTTCATCGTTGCCATGCTCGTCATCATCATCATCATCGCCAGTACGGTCATCGCCGTTCAACAACAAATAAGGTTCGGTTTCATAGTTACCCATAGTACCGCCGAACGCCTGAACACAACCGCGTTTGCCATTATGCAATTCGTACAAAACACCCAGATCAAGATCGACACCCGTATCTGTGGCTTTGTTCATCAAACGGTTTAAGAATCCACCTTGTTCCTTTTTGATGTTTTGCCAAGCCGCGCCGATAATGATGTCTCCAAAACCATTTTCGGGCGGATTGAATATTGTTCGTTGACCGGTGGTTGCCAAAAAATCACATGAATCATCTGTGTCAGAAACATAGCCTGCAGCACCGAGTGCCTTACCGCCACCATGGCCTGAAAATTTCGCACGGCTTTTGGTCGCTTCCATAATGGAATGCTGGGATGCGCTCATCGGTTGGTCTTTTTCGGACATCTTTGCCTCTTTGTTTCTTTATGACTATATGCTAAAACGCCCATGAATTCAAAGAAGTAGGAAATACGCATGGCATCTTATCAATATATCTATGTGATGAACGGTCTGACAAAAACCTATCCCGGCGGGAAAACGGTTTTAAACGGCGTGACCCTAAGTTTTTTCCCCGGTGCAAAAATCGGTGTTTTGGGTCCGAACGGTGCCGGTAAATCGACTTTGCTGAAAATCATGGCAGGCATTGATAAGGAATTTACCGGCGAAGCATGGGCGGAGAAGACTGCGAAAATTGGATATCTTGAACAAGAACCGCAATTAGATACATCCAAAACCGTTTCCGAAAATATCATGGAAGGTCTTGGTGATATTGCAAAAAAACGCATGGAATATGATCAGGTTGCAGCCGCAATGGGTGAGCCAGATGCAGATTTTGAAGCGTTAACGGACAAAATGACCGAGCTTCAAGAATTTCTGGATGCCAATGATGGTTGGGATTTAGACCAAAAAATCAATATGGCGAAAGAAGCCTTGCGCTGTCCGCCCGGTGATTCATCGGTTGAAAATTTATCCGGTGGTGAAAAACGTCGTGTTGCTCTTGCACGCCTTCTTTTAGAAGAACCAGACCTTCTTCTGCTGGATGAACCGACCAACCATTTGGATGCCGAGAGCGTTGCATGGTTGCAAAGATTCCTAACTGACTACAAAGGCACAGTCGTAATGATTACGCACGATCGTTATTTCCTAGATAACGTTACAGGCTGGATTCTGGAGCTAGACCGTGGGCAAGGTATTCCGTATGAAGGCAATTACTCTGCCTATCTTGAAGCCAAAGCCAAGCGTATGGAGCAGGAAGAAAAGCAGGAAAAAGCCCGTCAGAAAACATTATCGCGCGAATTGGACTGGATCAGACAAGGCGCAAAGGCCCGTCAGGCCAAATCAAAAGCGCGTATTAGTTCCTATGAACAAATGCTTGCAGACAGCGAGCGGGAGACCGTCGGCAATGCGCAGATTATCATTCCAACGCCGCCACGATTGGGGGATACAGTTATTGAGGCGAACAATATCTCCAAAGGGTTTGATGATCGTTTGTTAATTGATGGACTATCGTTCAAGCTACCACCCGGCGGTATTGTTGGTGTGATAGGGCCGAACGGCGCAGGTAAATCAACATTGTTTCGTATGATTACAGGACAAGACAGTCCCGATGCAGGAGCTTTCACTGTCGGAGAAACAGTTAAACTTGGTTATGTAGACCAGTCGCGCGACTCACTAAGCGACGATAAAACCGTTTGGGAAGAAATATCTGACGGCCTGGATATACTCATGCTTGGAAAGGTTGAAAAATCATCCCGCGCTTATGTTGGAGCGTTTAATTTTAAAGGATCAGATCAACAAAAGAAGGTCGGACAGTTATCAGGGGGGGAACGTAACCGCGTTCACTTGGCAAAAATGCTCCGCCAGGAAGCCAATGTCATTCTGCTCGATGAACCCACAAATGACCTGGATACAGAAACTTTATCCGCCTTGGAAGAGGCGATTGAGAGATTTCCCGGCTGCGCCGTTATTATTTCTCACGATCGGGCGTTTTTAGACCGTTTGGCAACCCACATTCTCGCATTTGAAGGTGATTCGCACGTTGAATGGTTTGAAGGCAATTACGAAGATTATGAAAAAAATTATAGGCGCAGAATGGGCAAAGATGCCGATACGCCGACCCGCATAAAGTACAAACCACTCCGCAAAGCGAGCTAAGTCCTAATAATTTAGTAAAATCAATAGTTTGATATGAAAAGGGCATAGTAAATATGGCCTTTTTGTGTTGAAATTGGAACACAGTGAATTCGCTATGGTAATATTATGTATCAATTGGAAAAAGATTTAACTTTGTTGTGCGGCGCAACAAAAACGGATTAATCAGGGCGGTATGAGGAACAAAGTACCCACATTCGGAACAGAAAAAATCAAGGCGGGGGATGTCGCAGGATATTTCTTCCTCCCACGCATTTTACCACGACTTCAGGAACTTTTTACATCAGGATTTGGATATTTCGCATTCTTAATTGCACAAGTCTATCAGGCCGTGAGAATTTTGCCTGCGAACCACCCCTATACCAACCCAGCCAATATCGGAAAATTCGGTATAAGACAGGCTATACTAGCTGCTGCGAATAACATTACGCTCAGTCGACGCAACATTGACCAGGTCATTATATTTTTTGCGATTGTGGCTGGTGTTATTGTGCTTTTTTTACAATTCATTGCCTTATTTGCAAATTTTCTGATTGATAGCGCACAAGCTTCTGGTGTTTTCGCCGGTTTATTTGCAACACCAAACCCACAGACAGATATCGCATTCCTGTTACTGGATCATGTCTTCGGTATCCCAGACTTTTTCGGATCCGCTATAAACGGGACGCTTCCAACTCCATTCCACGCGGCTTTGCAATCACTTTTCCAGTTTTATAATTTTGCGTTACTTGTCGTTGCTGTTCTGATCTTCTTATATTACGTCGTTGTTGTTATTGCAGAGACAGCGCAAACAGGAACACCTTTCGGTAAGCGTTTTAATCATATTTATGCGCCTTTCCGTTTGGTTGTTGCCATTGGTTTACTTGTTCCTCTGAACTGGGGCTTTAACGCCAGTCAATATATCACACTTTTATCAGCAAAGATGGGATCGGGTTTAGCGACCAATGGATGGTTGGTTTATAACCGGGGTTTACAAAACGCTATGGGCGTAGACTCCAGCACGCTTCTAGCGCGTCCACAAACGCCAGAGATTGACGAAATGGTCGCGTTTATGACAGTCGTACATGCCTGTCGTGAATCTTATTGTTTGAACAAAGTTGCACCTCCCGGAAGTGAAAGAATCTGCGGTGATTCCTCTGTCTTAATAGAGCCTTTCCTGACGGTTGGGGATCAAGCTATCGATTTCATGCCTACACCTTATGTAGCAGCAAGAACTTTTTATCAGAATGGTGATATCCTGATCACCTTTGGGCACCTTAATCCAGATGCCTATAACATAACGGGCGGTGTAGCAGGAGTTATGCCGTACTGTGGAAAGGTTCAAGTTCCACTTTCCGCCTTTGATGGAAATGACACACGCGGCGTTAGGGCAGAATTTGTACAAGAACAATATTTTAATCTTATAAAATTACTTTGGGTAGATCCTGAACTACGCGCGTTAGGAGAGCGTTTTGCCCGCGCAAAATTAATGCCTTCTAGTGCTCCCGATGCTATCAGCGATTGTTGGAGATCTGATATTTTGGGTGATGGTGGAAACTGTTCATCAGCAGATGGTACTGGATATGTACCGCCGAGTGCAGTTAAAAACAGAATCTTATCACGTCAGCAATCAAGCCTAAGCGGACTTGTCACGGCCGCCTATAATTTCTTTAGAGGGCAGTTGAATTTGATCGTACGGCCAGAAATTCTAGCACGCGGTTGGGGTGGTGCGGGCATCGCCTATAATGATCTTGCGGATATTAACGGTAAATTTTTTGATGCGGTGTTTAGTCTGCCTATGTCAAATACCTTTCCATACCTCATGGAGTTGGTTGAAAGAGAACGTCAAAGACAAGACGGCGCATTAACGCAAGAAAGACGTTTTGATCCAAACCTTGCCGAAGGACAATCTATACCCGGCATGTCAGAAGAAGGGGATATGCCAATAGCGCAAGTTATGAATGAAGCATATCAATATTGGGCAAACGATCAGACAACAAATGAAGACCCGCTAACATCTAACGTATTTTTCGATACGATTAATTCATTATTTGGAACAAGAGGCCTGTTTTGTATGATTGATCCTTTCCCAGGACCAACGGGCGCACCAGATCATTTCAGGGAAGACTGCGGTGTTGGTACACATCCTATGGTGCAATTAATTGCGCTGGGTAAAGGCTTAGTAGATAGTGCTATCAATAATCTGGGTACAGCTATGGCATTCGCCGCTATGGGTGGTGCAGGTAGCGTTATGAACCAACATGCAGGCGCCTCCTTACAAGCCTTGAGCGGATTTTATTTGTCTATCGCAACAGTAGGATTAGGAATTGGATTTACGCTCTATTACGTAGTGCCTTTCCTACCCTTTATCTATTTCTTTTTCGCTGTTGGTGCATGGGTTAAAACTATATTTGAAGCCATGGTTGGTGCTCCATTATGGGCACTTGCACACTTGCGTATCGATGGTGATGGCTTCCCAGGAAGCTCGGCCAATAATGGATATTTCCTGATCTTCGAAATTTTTGTGAGGCCGATACTAACCGTATTTGGATTGGTCGGCGGTTTTGCAATCTTTACAGCAATGGCCCACATTCTGCACGAAATTTTCACGCTGGTGATCATAAATTTAAGTGGTTATCAACCGGACGGAGCGTTAACTGCTGGTGTGGAGATATTCCGTAGAAACGTCCTCGATGAATTTTTCTACACGGTTATTTACGTCATTATTATCTACATGATGGCAACTGCATCATTCAAAATGATTGATATGGTTCCAAACTTTATCATTCGTTGGTTGGGTCAATCTGTGGCGTCCTTCGGCGATCAACGTGATGACCCGACAGAAGGCTTAACACAATATGCAATGATTGGTGGTCACATGGTCGGTGGTCAGCTGGGTAGTGCTTTGACGTCAGCAGCCAGAGGTGCAGGACAAGGTGGAGCCGGAGTATTGGCACTTGCCTTACAAGACCAAGACAATGGCGGTACACCACCGGGCAATGATGGGACACCACCACCGGGCGACGATGGCACGCCCCCACCGCGCAATGATGGGACACCACCACCGGGTAACGATGGGACACCGCCACCGCGCAATGATGGCACACCACCACCGGGCGACGATGGCACACCACCGCCTGATGATGGAGAACCTCCTAGATAGGAATGAGAGAAAGACAGAAATAGGCCAGATATGGCAGAAACAGGACTAGGAAAAAGAATCTTACTATACACGTTAACGCCCGGCATTGCTGGGCGCTTTCGGGCTTTTACCAATGGTAGTTTAACGAACCTGTCCTACTTAATTGCACTTGTATTTAACGCTGTTAACATACTTCCATCCAATCACCCTTATCTCCAATCTCAGTATCGTAAAAAATATGGTGTACACCATGTTATAATTGAAGCTTCTAAAAACGTGAACTTTAGCTTCAAAACTTTGGATCAGGTTATTTTATTTTTTGCTGTTATAGCAGGCTTATTTCTATTCGTTAGTCAGTTTTTGATTTTACTGTTGATGGCCTTCACAAGTACTGCACAAGCTGGAGGACCTTTTGCAAACTGGTTTGTTATTACAGCAGCACAAGAGCAAGAAGATCTCGCTTATCGTATGCTAAACATGGTTTTTGGCGTACCCGATCTTTTCGGCAATCGTGTAGAAGGGCTTTTACCTGCATTTCATATTGCTCTACAGAATATGTTTTCCCTGTATTCTCAGGCTATTTTGGTCGTTGGAGTCTTAATCCTATTATACTTTATAACAGCAATAGTCGCTGAGACCGCACATACAGGAACGCCATTCGGAAAACGTTTTAACCACGCGTGGGCTCCTATTCGATTGGTTGTTGCGATTGGTCTTATCATTCCAGTTGCATCCGGTCTTAATAGCGGCCAATGGATTACTTTATATGCTGCTAAGTTCGGGTCAAACTTCGCAAGTAATGGGTGGTATGAATTCAACCGGACTTTGACCAGCACTTATCTGGGTGATCCAAATATTTTAGTCGGCGTACCTAACGCTCCAGAGATGGCACACCTGCCCGCCTTTTTTATGATGGCACATGCTTGTAACTATGCAGAGCGCGATAAATATGGGCGTAACATTGATGCCTATGTTGTAACAGCATCTAGTGATACAGGAACAAATGCAGCACCGTTGAGTAGTACGGATTACCTGACCGCTTTGGCGATGTCTAACAATAGTGATGTCTATATACGCTTTGGAGAACGTGATCCAGCATACAGCGACCAAAAAGGCTTTGTAAAACCGTATTGCGGTGAATTACACCTTAGCACATCTACTCTCGATGTAACCAGAGGAGGATTTTATATACAAGGCGCGTATTACGCTCTTATGCGCGCATGGTGGGAAGGTGGTGGCGTTACTTGCCCTAGCATCAGCGGACTTGCGAACGCAGACGTTGTGGCTGATAACATTCAATATGGGCATAATTTCATGCGCATATATGCCGCTGTATCAGACAGAATCATGGAGGCCCCGGTACCATTATATGGTGGCCCCATCGACCAAGGCGGATTGCCCGATGCCCAATTTAAAAGAGCAGCGCATAATAATTTGTATAGCAATGCACAAAGCTGTATTGCACTCGCTACAGCTATTGATAGAGCCTCTGGTGTTTGGGCTACAGATCCAGAACTTTACCTGTTTGGATGGGCAGGTGCTGCAATCTGGTACAACAAAGTTGCACAAGTGAACGGTGCTTTGGCCGTCGCAGCGCAGGCTGTTCCCAGACCTGTATTATATCCGGCTATGATGGAGTATGTAGAACAAGAAAGGCTCCAGCAGGATGATAATATTCTGGCCCGTACACGCTATTGTCCAGATGCAGAAGATGGTCGCGAAATAGACTTCTCTATGCCAGGTGCAGAAGACTATGCGAGTACCATGTGTATTATACAACGCTATTGGGAAGGCGGCGGATATCGCAGCGATACTCAAGGGTTAACTCAGGCAGGTCTAACAAACAATAAAATGATTGATGCCATCAATGCCATTTTGGGTACAAGCGGCTTATTCGACATGTGTAGAAACACAGATATTCATCCATTAGCACAGTTGGCTATGGTGGGGCGCACAATGATTGAAAGCGCTGTTCGTAACCTTGGTTTTTCTGTAGCCAGTGGTGCATTGGGTGGCCTTGCATATCTATTTGATGCACATGCGGGAGCCATTGGTATGGCCGGATCCGGCTTTTTCGGTTCGGTTGCCATCATAGGTTTATTAATAGGATTTATCCTTTATTACGTGATTCCATTTATGCCATTTTTATACTTTTTCTTTGCAGTCGGCGGTTGGATCAAAGGATTATTTGAAGCCATGGTTGGTGTTCCATTATGGGCCCTCGCTCACCTTCGTATAGATGGAGAAGGTCTGCCGGGAGATGCGGCAGCAGACGGATATTTTTTAATTTTTGAAATCTTCTTCAGACCTATTCTAATCGTACTGGGCCTTATTGCATCCATTCTGGTATTTTCAGCAATGGTAAAAGTTTTGAATGATATCTTCTTCATCGTTGTATCAAACCTAACCGGTTTTGAAGGTAGTGGTTCGGGTTTCTGCGGTATAACAGGATCTACACCGCTGGAACGATTAAATTCGATTGAGTATTTCCGTGGGCCAATTGACGAATTTTTCTTCACAATTGTTTACGCAATCCTTGTCTATATGATCGGTATGTCCTGTTTCAAACTGATAGATAACATTCCAAATGAAATCTTGCGTTGGCTGAACGTCAACGTTCCAACTTTTAATGACAAAAACGAAAACGATCCGGGTGGCCTCGTTCAAAAAGTTACCGTCAGCGGAGGTATGATTGCCAGAAGCATGGGTGACGGAGCAGAGAGCCTGCAAGAAGCAGGAGGAAGCTTATCGAGGGCTGGTGGTGACATTAGCAACCTGGCCCGAGGAGCCATACAAGAACAGCAAAACTAATGGGAGTAATTGAGTAGAAATATTATGCAAGTGAACATAAAACCAAAAAGTGTTTTAAGCTATATGTTCCTCCCGGGCATACGGCCTCGCTTGCGCAATTTTTCGCAAGATGGGTTTTCCTCACTCGCTGTTATCATTGCAATTATTTACAATTCTGTTGGAATTTTGCCTTCAACACATCCCTATCTGCAAAGTAATATGTCAGGTCAATACGGTGTAAGACATGTAATTGCAGAGGCAGGCCGTCATCTAAAGTTTAGTTTTAAACATATCGACCAAATCATTATTTTTGGCGCTATCTTTGCAGGGATTGTCTTATTTGCGGTTCAATTTGCTCTGGTTTTGATGAGCTTTTTTACAAAAACTGCACAAGCAGCAGGTATCGGAAATATTATTGATCGCTTTTGGGAAACACCGCAACCTGATCAGGATATCGCTTTACGTATCCTGGATATGGTATTTGGCATACCGGGTTTCTTCGGCTCTGAAGAATTAAGTTACCTGAATGTTATGGCTGACTTCCATGGTGCGCTCCACGGCATGTTTATTATATATAGCATGGGAATTATTGTTATAGGAGCTTTGATCGTTTGCTATTTCATTGGCGCAGTCCTGATTGAAACGGCAGAAACCGGCACGCCATTTGGTAAGCGTTTTAATCATGTCTGGGTTCCTGTTCGTTTGATTGTTGCTTTTGGATTATTGATACCAATCAGTTATGGCATGAATGCAGGTCAGTTCATTACACTAAATG
>JBCCLQ010000060.1:0-9509 GCA_039026795.1 Pseudomonadota bacterium | reverse complement strand
GATCACATCACGATGTTGCATATGTTCTTGATCTTGCGTTCTCAAAAATCTGTCAATATCTTCTGCGGCCGCGTCTACAGAAACCGCCAGAAAAATAATATCCTTATCGTCGTTTGCCAACTCCAGCATTTGTGGAAACTCGACCTTGCACGGTGCACACCATGTTGCCCAGAAATTCAGCATCACAAGCTGACCTTCAAAATCTTCCAGCTCAATATTCTTGCCATCAAGTCTTCTAAAAGTGACTTGCGGTGCTTTCGGGAAGTTTTGGGTATTTGTTACGTCCTGAAGGCTGGCAGAGCGGGGTGCGTCCTGAAAATCCAAAGTGTAAGTCGCGGCGAAACCCAAAACTATACAAACAGCAATAATGATTATGTTTGTGCGCATGCTTTGTCCTGTTTTTGAATCACAATATACGCGCCACCAATCAGTAAAGTTTCAATCACAATAAAACTCACCAATCCATATGCAATGCCGTCGATAAACCCATAACTGTGCAAGCCAACATTCAATAAATTCACACCAAACCATGACAGCGCGACAATCACGCCCAGATAAGCATACAACGCGCTGACATCCCATTGTTTCAAATGTCCTGATATTTTGCCGTGTAAAATCCATACGAGCCAAAGCACAATCAATAACGCTCCATTCTCTTTCGGATCCCATCCCCAAAAACGACCCCAGGATTGGTCGGCCCAAACACCACCCAGAATTGTTCCTACCGACATCAAGAGAAGTGAAATGATGGCGCATAAATAAATAGCTTGAGTGATATTTTTATCGAGGCTGCGCGTATTTTTCCCTGCGATCTCAACACCCATATGAATATGTGCACCAATCGCCGCGAGCAAACATGTTCCGTATCCCGCTGTCACAATCAAAACATGCGTTGCCAACCAGAAATTGGTGTCTAATACGGCGACCAAAACTTCCTTATCATCAGGGTTAATCGCCATAGCGCTTGATATGCTGATGAGGATCACGGATGTCAGCGCACCACCAAAAAGCGACAACGCATTTTTGTACCGCCATTCTGATAGCAACGCGAACAATGCAACGATGGTCGTGACGAATAAAACGGACTCAAACAATGTTCCAACAGGCGGGCGATCCAAAACCAACATCCGGATTACAATGCCAAACGTGGTAAAAAACAACCCGCCAATGCTGGTCGCCAATGCGCCGTAATAAAAAAGATAAATCGGTTTCATGGCATAAGCGGCGCAGGCTACAACGGCAATGGCGAATAATCCAAGCGCAACATGAAACGGGTGAATATGATTGTAAAAGACTTCGGCTTTTAATCGCGTATCCCAACTGTCATCAGGCATCATGGTAAGCGCACTATCGTAAATCTCGGCAAAAACAGTATTCAGTTCGGTCTCATCCTGCGCTTTGTATGCAATTGCTGCATTCTTCCATAAATCAAGGTAAGCGGAGCTTTGCGGTGATCCTTGCCCTGATTGAATCAGCACCCAGGGTGACATCCATTCTTCTGACTCATTCCACTGTGGCGGAATAATACGTAACAGAACGTTCGCCGATGATGCTTCTCGTAATACACTCATTTGCATCATGAATTGCGCAAGCTCAATTTCCTCATCGGAAAATTTTTCAATATCATCGCCTTTTTGACGAACGATATCTTTGACTTTATTTTCGGCCTTCTGTGCGATGCGCTCAAAATCCAACGCCGTGTAGGTTTCCTTTTCTTCCAATCCCAAACTATTCGGTGGCTGAATAGATAACGGTACAACTAGCGACAGACTGCGCAAAATATTGGAATATAAAATACGATGAATATGTAGGTCGATCAGCGCACGCTGTGATCGGCTAAACGTATTTTGATCGGCATCTAACAAGCCTTGAATAACTTCTTGCTGGGCTTCCAGCGGGGCACTGATATCGGATAGGGCATACATATGCTGTGCCCGTTTTTCCAATCCCAAAATCTGGCGAACATCGGGATCATTGATTTTAAAAACAGGTCGGTTAAACGCTTGCGGCGGGTTGAACAACGTCTCTAACAACCATTCTTGTGCATTCATCCTATCAATGCGTTCACTGCCTGAAAATAATTTCAGATGAATGCGCGCAAAGCTGTCCATAGGTTTGATGCGCCCGTCATGCAGGACGGGGATCGTGCCAAATTCCTCTGCCTTGGCAGACATCGGCACTAAAATCATCAGCATAAAAAGCAGAAAGCGGATCATGTGTGGCGCCTTGTCCGTTTAATCCGAATAGCGATATGCAAAGCCATACCTAGTGCAATCACAAATGTCGCAATATACGGGAACAAGCGTCCGACATTCCAAACAACGCTGAGGACCGTCACTTCAACGCCTTCCGCTTCATCGAAGGAGGATTGAAAAACTGTATATCCCTTAAACCTAAGTGGTTTGTTCATCTCAATACGAACCGGCCATTGCGTTTTGCCTTCGGTGATCACCAAATCCGAACGAAACGCGCGTGGAATATCTGTTGCAGGGTGCACCTGCTTTTCAAAATCAATCAACTTCAATGTAAAGGGCAGTTTGAACAGCGGCGGCTTGTGAATCATCACTTCCTGATTGGCTTCGTCATAGGCGTATACAAAATTTGTTTGATGCCCTTCAGGAATAATCATATACCCCTCGCGCATACTGAGCGCTGTCACCAGTCCACCCAGGATCAAAAGCAAAATCCCCAGATGCGTAATATTGATTCCGGCTTTTTCCAAACTCCATGTGCTCTTGAACAAAAACTTGAAACTCAAATTGATGAAAATCACAGCAATCGTGGTCAGCGTGCCCGGCAAAGGAATGGGGCCTAACCAGAAAATCCACGATGAAAAATACAATTTCACCGCTTCATAGAGGCCCATGTCTTTTTGCGCGACTGTGCCGGCCACCAATAAAATCATCAGCCACGGCAACGCATAAAACATGATATGCGGCTTCGATAGAGTGTCTCCGAGTATTTTGATGGAAAAGCTCATGAGTGTTTAATTGAGTGTACCAAATACTCTTTTCAAGATGTCGGTGGTGCGTTTGGCTGGGTTTTCCCGGATGGCAGCTTCTTCGGCTGCGACATAATAAAAAATTCCATCCAGCGCTTTATCAACCACATATTGGTTTAGATCCGCTTTCACATCGGGCATGAAAGGCAGGTTTTGATATTGCCCCATCACGGAATCATAGGCACGGATCGCGCCCGCATCCGATAACGCTTTACCGACAATCGGTGTCATATCCTGCCCCAGCTCTACGCCCATGGTGCGGCGTAAATATTGTGTGGCTGCATCATTCTGCCCACCATATAAAATCTCTTGCGCGTCCGTAATCGTCATTTGTGAAATCGCATTGATGAACAATTCTTTCGCACGTGGTGTTGCCATTTCTGCCGCGCGGTTTAAACGTAACTCCAAATCCTGCGTCAGGGAATTCATGCCAATGTTGCCCAGTGCAGAATCAACGCGTTCCAACTGACGTGGTAACGGAATACGGATTTGCGGGTCCAGATTAAATCCATCTCTAACGCCCAATTGTTTCACGACTGTACCCGTTCCCACACTTAACGCTTCGCGTAAGCCTACAATCATGTCTGAATTGGAAAGTTCGCCCAAAGTGGTTTCTCCACCAGGCAGGTTCAAGGTTTGTGCGATCACATCCTGTGTTTGCTCCAGCCAGCTACCGTCCTGTGTGGTTTGGCAGGCACTCAACGTCACAAAGGGCACAAGCAAAAGGGCGACAGCAAGATATTTCATAAAAATCTCCGGATTTGAACACATATTCGCGCATCAGATAACGGCAATTTACCTTGATTCGCAAGGCAAAATCGGGATGATAAGGCTCATGACTGGATATTTCATAACTGGAACCGACACCGATGTCGGCAAAACCGTGGCTTCCGCGTGGGCGATGATCCATCTGGACGCTGCTTACTGGAAACCCACACAAAGCGGAGAGCCTTACGATATTGATACCGTCAAGGCGCTAACCGAATTTCCTGAAGACCGTTTTCTACCCTCAACCTATGTCTTGAAACAGCCCTTGTCTCCACATGAAGCCGCTAAGCGCGATGGTGTAAACATCGACATGAACGCTTTCGAACTTCCAAAAACGGATTGGCCGTTGGTCGTCGAAGGGGCGGGTGGTTTGATGGTGCCGCTGAATAAAGATGCTCTGGTCATTGATCTGATTCAACAACTTGGCTTACCAGCTATTCTGGTTTGCCGCAGTGGTCTGGGCACAATCAATCACACGTTGCTTTCGCTGGAAGCTATGCGCAAACGCAACATGGATATAGCAGGCATCATCATCAATGGTCCAATCACACCGCATAACCGACAGGCCTTGGAAGAATATGGGCATGTTCCTGTTATCGCCGAAATTGATGAACTCAAACCACTCAATAAAATGACCCTTGGCGCAATCCCCCCTGAAATTGATTTGCTCGGCAGACGGCAAGCGGCATGAGCGCAATTTTAGAAAAAGACAAACGCTTCGTCTGGCATCCGTTCACACAACATGCAACGGAACGTGATCCGATTGTGATCAAAAGCGCGAAGGGCGCAAGCCTGTTTGATGAACACGGCAATGAAATGCTGGATATGATTTCATCATGGTGGACCTGCATTCACGGCCACGCACACCCTGCAATTAATCAAGCTTTGAAGGATCAGGTTGATCAGATGGAACATGTGATGTTCTCTGGTTTCACACATCAACCTGCGTCTGATTTGTCTGAAAAACTGGCTGAACTTTTGCCCGGTGATCTCAATCGGACTTTCTTTTCGGACAACGGCTCGACAGCCGTCGAAATCGCTTTAAAGATCGCATATCAATATTACAAAAACGCAGGCGAACATGGCCGCACAAAATTCCTCGCCTTCGATGGTGGTTATCATGGCGAAACATTGGGTGCGATGTCGGTCGGTCGTGGCTGCGGTTTCTTCAAACTCTTCGAAGGTCTGATGTGCTCTATTGAATCTGTTCCTTATGCTTACACTTGGGATGGAGATGAGCAAGTGGAGCAAAGAGAAGCAGATGCTTTAGCAGCTCTACAATCCAAACTGGAACAACACAAACATGAAACAGCCGCCCTCATTGTGGAACCGCTCATGCAGGGGGCAGGCGGTGTGCGTTTTTGTCGTCCTGAATTTATCAAACAGGTCGTTGATATGGCGCACGCCCATGATGTGCTTGTTATTTTTGATGAAGTTGCCGTTGGTTTTGGTCGTAGCGGTTCTATGTTTGCCTGCGAAAAGGCAGGTGTCGTTCCCGATCTGATTTGTTTGTCGAAAGGCTTAACAGCAGGATATTTGCCGATGGCCGTGACAGTCGCAACCAATCATGTGTTCGAACGCTTTTTGGATCAGGACCCCTCTAAGATGTTCCTGCACAGTCACACCTTCTGTGGTAATCCACTGGCTTGTGCAGTCGCCAATGCATCACTCAAACTTTTTGAAACTGAAAAAACTTTGGAACGCATTGCGCATATTGAAAAAAGGCATAGCGAACAGCTTGCGCAACTCCATGCGCATCCGATGGCGTTACAACCGCGTGTCATGGGTTCTGTGCTGGCTTTTAACCTAGCAGGACAGAACGATACCATTAAATCCATTGAAAGTGTTCTATTGCGTGATTGGTTCTGGGATCTCGGTTTGAATATTCGCCCGCTTGGCAATGTAATCTACCTGATGCCGCCTTATTGTATTACGGATGATCAGCTAGATCGCGCTTATACGGCCATTTTTGAGGGCTTAGAACAGTTTACAAAGAAGGCTGCTTAAGCTTCCAAACACCCATACACAATATGCCATGTGTGTCGGCCATCAAAGGTTTCATCGTGCACACTACACGCATTCTTTAATGCTGAAGGATGGAGTTTTGGATACCCTTCTTTTGGATGGTGTGCGCCAATCACTTTGACAGATTTTAGAAATGAGAGCGTAGAAGGGTAAAAAATAAATCTTTCATCATCGTGAATTTTTCCGGGCAAAGATGCGCCTGTACTAACACCTTCGGGCAACCCCAACTTCTTCAATGTCCTACGCCATTCAATAAAACTGTTCGGCCCCAGTGAGGTAAAAAATATTTTCCCGTTTGTTTTTAAATGCGATTTCAATTTTTCCAAACCGCTAATAGGATCTTCAAACCATTGCACCGTCATATTGCTGACGATGAGGTCGAATGTCTTATCGCTCTCAACATTCTCACCATCCATGACTTGAAATGTGGCCTTCGCTTGCGAATCTTCAAACTTACGTTTCGCATAGGCCACCATATCGGCGGATAAATCGGTGATCAAAAAATCTCCATCCGGGTATTTCTGAAACAGGTTTTCGGTTAAAAACCCTGTTCCACAGCCGGTTTCCAGTATAGATGGTGCTTCGATATCGGGAAGAAAGCCAGCCAAAGTTTCCGCTGCATCGCGCTGAATTTCAGCGTAACGCTCATATGTTTCGGCACATCGGCCAAAATTGGCTGCAATAATTTCTTTGCGTGTTAATCCCAAGTCTAACCCTCTTTTTTCTTTTACAGCTAGCATTATTTCGCAAATGCGTAAAGCAGAGCCTTAATATCCTCATGTGTATGCCCGGCTGAAAAGGAACAACGTATTCGTGCGCTGCCTTGCGGAACAGTTGGGGGGCGAATGGCATTTGCCCAAAATCCTTGCGTTTTAATGCGCTCGCTTAAATCCAACGCCTGCCCGGAGTCCCCAATAATCACGGGAACAATCTGTGTCTCTGATGGTCCGGTATCATAGCCCAAGTCTTGAACACCGGCTCTGAAACTCTGTGATATATCTTGCAAATGGGTACGCTCGGCTTCCATGTTCGGCACCAACTCTAACGCCGCTTCAATACTACCCAATACAGACGGGGGAAGCGCAGTTGCATAAATCAAACCACTACATTTATTGATTAAATAATCTTTTAAATCTTGCGAGCAAGCGACATACGCCCCGAACGCGCCAAAGGCTTTGCTGAATGTCCCAATCACCAAATCCGCGCCGTGCGCTAACCCCGATCCGTTTGGACCCATTACACCTGTCGCATGGGCTTCATCGATAATCACAAAACAGTCATGCTTTTCCGCCAGATGATAAATCTCATCTAACTTTGCAATATCACCGTCCATACTGAACACGCTTTCGGTCAAAATAAATTTAGGCGCGTCATTCTCAGTATGTTTATCGAGTAAGCTTTCCAAATGCGTCATATCATTATGCGCATATCGAATTTGTGCTACACCGCTCGCCGCACATCCCAAATGCATGCTGGCATGGTTCAGCTTATCTGTGAATATGAGCGGTTCTTTACCGTGTATTTTTTTATCGAACAGCGCGGGCAACACACTCGCATTGGCTTGAAAGCCCGACACCATAATCAGCGCTGCCTCCTTGCCTTTAAATTGCGCAACTTTGTCTTCCAATCGTCCGAAAATATCCAGATTGCCTGTCACCAAACGTGATGCACCTGCCCCTGAACCATACCGTGCGGTGGCATCTTGTGCGGCTTTAATCAGTTCCGGATGATGAGACAGCCCCAGATAATCATTGCTGGAGACGTTGATATAGTGCGCGTTATCGACGGTTATCGTCCGCGCATCATTCTTACCGACCGATTTTAAGTCTCTGAAATTACTGTTATTTTTCCTATCCGCTATAAAATCGGCAAAGGCTCTTTCGATTTGACGCATGATGCTGTAATACTGGATTTTAAGTATTCAAACAATCCCGAACGGAAATAGATTATGAAAGACACCGTTGCATCTGACATTCGCCATGACTGGAGCGCCGAAGAGGTTCAGGACATACTGGAAAGCCCATTTCTGGATCTGATGTATCGCGCGCAAACTATTCACCGCGAATATCACGAGGAAAACACGGTTCAACTCGCTTCGCTTTTGAGCATTAAAACAGGTGCGTGTCCGGAAGATTGTAAATACTGTCCGCAATCTGCGCATTATGCGAAAAAGACTGGTTTGAAAAAAGAACCACTGATGGATGTCGATGCGGTCCTTGAAAAGGCACAGCAAGCAAAAGACCATGGCGCAACACGTTTTTGTATGGGCGCGGCCTGGCGTGGTGTAAAGGATGGCGAGCAATTCGATAATGTTGTTGAAATGGTGCGTGGTGTGACCGATATGGGCATGGAAGCATGCGTTACACTCGGCATGCTCAATCAGGAACAGGCCGATCGTTTGGCCGAAGCCGGTTTAAAAGCTTACAATCATAACCTCGATACATCTCCGGAATTTTACAAAGACATCATTACAACGCGTACTTATCAGGATCGTTTGGATACTCTGGATTGCGTCCGTAAAGCAGGTGTGACTGTCTGTAGCGGCGGCATTATTGGTATGGGTGAGTCAAACTGGGATCGTGCACGCATGCTGCAAATTCTTGCGAACCTAGATCCACAGCCTGAAAGCGTTCCGATCAACGCTCTTGTGGCCGTGAAAGGCACACCAATGGGAGAGAATGCGAGAGTTGATCCGATGGAAATGATCCGCATGGTCGCAACCGCGCGTGTTGTGATGCCGAAATCCCGCGTACGTTTATCGGCCGGACGTAAGGATTTTTCCAAAGAAACACAGATTATGTGTCTTATGGCGGGTGCCAACTCTATTTTCTATGGTGAAAAGCTTCTCACAACCGAAAATAATGATGCGCAAGAAGATCTGGATTTGATCGAAGAAGCCGGCCTTAAAGTCGCGTAAGCTTCCACATAAAAAATATCATACCGATGTTCAAGATGCCGAAGGTCAGGAAAATATCTTCGATATTAAAATCGATCATTATCAATACGACAGCAAATAAGGATGATAAAATCACAAACAACGCATTGATGATGGCACTGCCTGCTACAACGCGGGCGCGGTGATGCTCTTCGGTGTAATGTTGGATAATGGCATTCAACGGCACAACAAAAAGACCGCCACACAACGCAATCATGGCTATATCGAATATCATGCGCCAATTCGATGCAACACTTAAAAACGGGCCAAGACCGACAATTGTTTCCTTCAAAACCACTTCGGGTGTTGCCAAAAACAAATCAATTGAAAACACGCTAATACCCAGAACGGCCCATGGGGTTAAACGTGCGCTAATATCACCCTTTAATAGACGGTTATTGAGCAAGCCACCGACTGCAATACCGATTGAAAATAAAACCAGGAAAAAGGCTAAAACCTGCTCGCTGGCACCGATTGAACCTTGAACATAATTGGGCATTTGTGCCAAAAACATGCCGCCTAAAAAATAAAACCAACCCACACCAAATAATGCAAAAACAACATTACGCTTATGATCGAAGGCATATTTCAAAATTAAAATAGTTTCAGTAAACGTGTTCCAATTGATTTTTAAATCCGGCGCTTTCGGCGGTGCGGGCGGAATAAATCGGCTCGATAAATATCCGACCAACGCTACGATAATCATCAAAAACCCGACCGTTATTTTTCCGAAAGCGATTGTAATCAGTAACGTACCCAGAATTGTTCCGATTAAAATTG
>JBCCLQ010000059.1:0-9584 GCA_039026795.1 Pseudomonadota bacterium | reverse complement strand
TTCTCTTGCATGCGGGCAATATCATCTTTCAACGCCGCTTCGTGTGTTAGAATGTGATCAATACCCGCAGCTATATCCTCGACTGATTTGGGGTTACAGGCATAACCAACATCGGAGCTTTCAAAATACCCGTCAATGCTGGTGTCTTTTGAAAATAAAACAGGCAACCCGCAAAACAGAGCTTCGGCATAGACTTGTCCGTAAGTGTCATTAAGCGTAGGCAACACAAAAGCTGCATAATTTTTGAAAATATCTGGCAAAGTGCCGTTGTTCGCACGTCCCAACAAAGACACAGACGCCCCTAAACCCGCATTATCAATCATGTTTTGTATGATCTGGGTTTGTGCTTCCGTCCCCGCCCCTACAATATCCAACGTGATGTTCGGGTGATCTGTGCGCAAACTTTTTATGGCTGCGATCAGATTTTTTATGTTCTTTCGTTTCCAACTTTCAAAATGAAAAACCGTGACCAACTTCGGTTCGGAAATTTCAGGCGCAGGAGTTAACACATCTAAATCCGTCACAACGGGTAACAAACTGCATTTCTCACGATCCAATCCGACTGCTTTTTCAAACGGATCAATGCTCCACGGTGCATAAGGGAAAAATAAATCAGCCTGTTGTGCGATCTGTCGATACTTACGGATGAAATCAGGTTTTTGTTTTAGAAGCTTACAATCAGTGCCCCCCATAATGTCGCACACAAAGGCACAATCCAAAGCGTCTGATAGTTTCATACCAAT
The DNA here is from genome assembly GCA_039026795.1 of Pseudomonadota bacterium. Taxonomy (GTDB): domain Bacteria; phylum Pseudomonadota; class Alphaproteobacteria; order Micavibrionales; family Micavibrionaceae; genus JAUHXT01. Next base: position 8,841 of record JBCCLQ010000059.1, on the reverse strand, counting down.
CACACCTTCAACTGTAAATTTATGCGCTTCTATAATATTGGGTTTCAAATCGCGCGCACGAATATCTTCCAATATCCAGTCCGCCAGAGCTTTTAAACGCCTCCCCCATAAGATCCCTTTGGGCAGAGCCTTGTACTCAATTGCCGTATGCACATCATCAAAACGCTCAAACCGCATTCCTGACAAACCATTCACACGATTAATGGAATAAACAATATGATCAAATTCAGTTGTCCCGCCCACCAGATTAAAAACTGCACGGGTTTTATTGGAATTGATGGGATCTGGATAATCCGCGCTAATATGTATAATTACTGGTTTCAAATTACCGCACGTTCTTATTTAGATTGAAGTGCAGAATGACATTTTTTTTCAATAGGTTAAAGAAAATTATGATCACGGATTGCGCATGACATTCATTTATATAATAATGCCCATAATTCAGGAAAGTTGAACGCGGTGCGTATGAGATTATTCATCATTTTGATCAGCATGATGGTAGGTTTTACCCTGCCAGCCCACGCGCAGATCATCCGTGATAACGATGTGCTCAGCATAAAAACACGCACAGCTATGGATCCGGATGGTCAGCCGTTAGGTATTCGCGCTGGAACATTTTTATTTCATCCATATATTTCGGCAGGCACAGAATATGACGATAATATTTTCCGCACCAACACAAACACAGAGCAGGATATTATTTATATTCTCAACCCTCGCCTTGAGATTAAATCTGATTGGAATTTACACGAGCTTCGTTTTGAAACCGATGCCAATTTTGGCATATATCAGAATAATGAGAACGAAGCGTATGAAGACTACATAGCCGAGCTTTCTGCACGATATGACATCGCTTACAATACCTATTTATTTTCTGAACTGTCATATCGAAGACTACATGAAGATCGGGGTTCACCGGATGATGTACGTGGCGATGAACCCACAGAATATAATTTATATCACGGGGAGCTATCTTTCACACGTGCGCTGGGTAAAATAAAATTCTTTGTCGCCGGCCTCATCCAAAAATATGAATTCGAAGATGCGCGTAGTAATGGCACAGTCATTGATAACAGCGTGCGCGACCGTCAGGAAAATGAAATCCAAACCCGCATTGGTTATGCCTTTCGACCGAATTACGAAATTTATGCACGCGCCCATTACACAGACATCGAATACGACCAAACCAGTATTTTCGACCGCAGTTCCGATGAATATGATTTACGGATCGGAACAGATTTAAAACTCAGCCGTAAATTAAAAGCCAACATTTATGGCGGTTACATCACACGTGATTATGAGGGTCAGTTCGCAGGGCTGGATGATTTCAATTACGGCGCAGACCTCATCTGGAACCTCACCGACATTACATCATTGGAAGCCTATGTTGATCGTGAAGTTTTTGAAACCACATCTGTCACTGGCACATTATTTTCAGGATATTTAAAAACCAGCACAGGCTTTAACATCTCACACGCTTTTCGCAGGAACATCATTGGTGAATTTCATCTGGACTACGAAAACGATGATTATATAGGCGGCGGCAGTACATCACGTGAAGATGATATCTACAGAGTTGGCACCGATCTTGATATCGGTATAAACCGTAATGCGTCACTTTCACTAGAGTATGATTACATTGAAAGAGACTCCAATATTCAAACTGCAAACTTTACCAATAATGTCGTTGGTCTAACCTTCCGCGTGAAATTCTAAATAATTCTATTGACACAGCTTTGATTTTATAGGATTATATTCCTTGATTTCAGGACAAATCCGTCTTTTTCAATAAGTCTGTAGCTACCGAGCGCAGGCCTTTTCTTATTTTTCAGGAGTTATTTATGCTGTCATTCCTCAGTGGTGTCGGTAGAGCCGCCTTACCGCTTACACCTTTTATCCCAACACCAGTCACATCTTTTGATTTCACATCTGCCCTTCCGGCTGAATTTACTTACACAGGTAACAGCGGAAACGGAACTTACCGCGATAATAGCGGTACAATTCAACGCTCAACCAATAACCAGCCGCGTTTTGATCATGATGAAAACGGCAATGCGCGTGGGATATTGTTCGAAGAAACACGAACCAACAAATGCACCAATACAAACTTCAATCCGTCAGATACGTCAAACATGATAGTCAGCGGCGGAACTTTATCTATCGCATTCGATGCAACATTGGGACGCAACGTTTTCCAATTCGAAAACACATCCGGTTCGGCACAATATGTTCAAGTCAGCGGACAAACAGGAAATGCAAACGCACATTCTTTATCCGTCTATATGAAGAAAACATCCGGTGGGACGTCCGGTAACTGCGCACAATTATCCTTGCATAGTCTGGGCGGGCGAACATCTGTTCCTGCATCAACTGAAAACTGGGAGCGGATAAAGTTAGAGAATATAACGGCGACTGGATCATCTCAACATATGAGGCTTTATGTTTTTAACGGTTATACGATTCAATTCGAATTGAACTCTCTTGAAGAAGCTGCTTGGGCTTCATCACCCATTGTAACCGACGGCGCAAGTGCAACCAGAACAATCGATAATCTTGTCGATACATCCATCGCATCACGGGATTACTTTAATGAAAGTGCAGGAGCGATCACTGCGCAGGTCAAGCACATCAATGCATTGGATGACGCTGAACATTATATTTTTTCATTATCCAAGAATACAGGGTTTAATCAGGACTCCATGGAGCTTTACATGCTCGACTCCCGCTCAAAAATCAGACCGCGCGCATATGCAAATGGTGTGGCAGAACTGAATGAAGATATCGGTGGTTACTTCACAGGTGCGTTTTTGGGGTACGGGATATCATGGGGCAATAATGTCACAGCTTTGACAGGGTCCGGCTATCATAAAACAGACACGCTCGCCAATACATTGAGCGGCATTAACAGATTCTGGATCGGTAATCGCAGCGGAAATAAATCTCTAAATGGCTGGATCAAAAACCTGACATTTCACCAAACGGAACGTACAGCTGCTCAACTAGGACAAACAGCACACACTGCATCTCATTTTATAATCGGCGGCGGACAATCAAACTTTGATGGATATGAGGACGATCAAACCGAAAGTAAAAACAGCGGGCAAAAAATACTGAATGAACAGTATCAATCTTATCGTACGGGGAATGTTGTTGTAGCCAATGGGTCTACGGCAGGCTCAAGGCTCATCGATAACGATGGAACAGGTTGGTATAACCCGAACACGCAAGTTTACGGAGATGCTTACAACTATTGGAAAGCTGTTCGTGACGGATTTACCGGCACATGTGAAGCCATCTTGTTTGATCAAGGCGAAAGTGATGTTGCGGAAAGCAAGGCGGATTACAAAACCGCGCTTCTAACAGTACTCACACAATTGCGCAATGATTGCGGCGGCACAGTGCCCGTCATTATCATTCCGATCGGTGGGCGTTCGGACAGCGAGCAAAACGGATATCAGAATATCCGCGAAGCACAGCAAGAACTCGCATCTGAAAATTCCTGGATTCATCTTGCTCCTGAAAAATTTGATCAGGAACTTGAAGCATCAGGCACGCACCTCACGGATACAGGATATCAAGCCAATGCCCCACGCGTTATTCGTAAAACTATCGATGTGCTCGGTGAAACAGTATCGGGCGGTGTTGACGGCCCGACGATTACAAACGCCATTAGATCAGGAACGACTGTGACCGTAACATTATCTCATGACAGTGGTGCGGATTTCATGCCATCATCAGGCATCGAAGGTTTTGTATTTCTGGATGGTATCACCGAAATTGCAATCACATCGGCTATTCGCACCAATGCCACAACCATCACACTAACATTGGCATCTAGCCCATCAGGAACGGAAACGCTTTACTATGGCTACCGCTCACTCTTCGGTATCAACCGCGCCAATCTGGTGAAGGATAACAGCGCTGAAGCTCTACCCTTAAGGAGCACAAAAATAATCCTATAGACCTGATTTATTTGGTAAAATGGGCTTATGAGCCCGAAAGACCTTACCGTAAACCTGCCTAATAGAGTCCAGCGCTATTTAAAAGCGTTGAAAGACAGCGATTATAGTGGTGAGATTTTAACATCCCATGCCGATCGTCTGATCAACGCGACGGATAACAGTATTTATCAGGTTATGCCGCAATCCGTGCTGGCACCGCGCGTTCAAAAAGATTTGAACATCATCATGGAGTCAGGTGCACATGAGGACTACAAAAGCGTTAAATTTATGCCACGCGGCGGCGGCACGGGCACCAACGGGCAATCGTTGAACGACTGTATCATTATCGATACAAGCAAATACCTCACCCGCATACTTGAGATCAACAAATCAGAAGGTTGGGTGAAAGTTGAACCTGGTGTTGTGCTTGATCAATTGAACGCAGAACTGCAAAAACAGAATTTGTTTTTTCCCGTTCATATTTCACCATCCAAATCCTGCACGCTTGGTGGCATGGTCGCAACAGATGCTTGCGGTAAAGGCTCACGCGTTTTTGGCAAGACGTCAGATTACTGCATATCACTTAGCTGCCTGCTGGCAGACGGGCGCGAGATTGAAACACAGAATTATTTCAATGATGATCTATCCGATATGCTCGCCCAAAATATGGACGAGATTAAAAAACATGCCCCGCAAATGCCGCGCGGTTTAAGTGCGTTTGACCTGATCGGGGCTTTTGATAACAACCAACTGAATATGACGAAGCTGATTGCAGGATCGGAAGGCTCTCTTGCGGTTCTCAAAGAAATCAAACTCAAAGTCATTCCAAAACCCGATCCCAAAACTCTGGTAGCCGTATTCTATGATGATTTTGATACAGCGCTGCGTCATGCCACAGATATTCTCGAGCATAACCCGCTTGCCATTGAAACAATTGATGACCGTATATTGGATTTAGCGCGTGGTGATATTCTTTGGCACGATTTTAAAGCCATCTTCCCCAAAAAAGTTGACCCGTCTGCTATAGGCGCGCTGCATTGCATTGAATTCGCGGACGATGTGCCTGCTACGCTTTTAAAAGCCTTAGAAGATCACCCCTCTATTCTCGGTTTTTCGGTTCACATCGATCCCGACCAAGTGAAAAACGTCACAGCACTGCGCAGTAAATGTGTTGGTCTACTGGGCAACATGGAAGGCTACCGCAGACCTATTCCGTTTATTGAAGACACGGCTGTTCCGCCCGAAAACCTAGCCGATTATATTGCAGATCTCAAAGCGCTACTCACCTCCCACAATCTAGAATGCGGCATGTTCGGTCATGTTGATGCGGGGTGCTTGCACGTCCGTCCTGCTTTGGATTTAAGACTGGAAGAGGATGAAGCATTCATCCGCACCCTTACAGATGAAGTCGTCACACTTGTTCAAAAATATGGCGGCGTGTTGTGGGGCGAACACGGCAAAGGTATGCGTAGCGAATACACAGAACAACTGGTCGGTACACCATATTATAAAGTCATGCAGGACGTCAAAGCGCTGCTTGACCCACACAACAAACTCAATCCGGGTAAAATTGCGGGACCGCACGTTAAAGCGATTGATGACGTGCCTTTACGCAGTCAGCATGATCGTCAAATTAGCGATGAGCACAACGTCACTTTCCCAAAAGCCACGCAATGTAATGGAAACGGCTTGTGCTTTAGCGCCATGTCTGATGACACCATGTGCCCATCATACAAAATCACAAAGGATCGCAAACATTCCCCGAAAGGACGCGCCGCTATGCTCCGCGAATGGATGCAGCTCGATAATACAGATAAAAAAGCAGCTGATACATTTTCACATGAGGTTTTTGATGCCCTTCACGGTTGCTTGTCCTGCAAAGCCTGTACATCTACCTGCCCGATTCACGTCAACATCCCTGATATGAAGGTCGATTTTCTAAACCGTTATTACAAAGGCAAGCATCGTCCTTACCGCGATTATCTGATTGGCCGCGCGGAGACCTTTAGTAGCTTTGCACACCTGCTTCCGAAATTTGATCGGTTGTTCGGCCTTGTCGATTTACCGAGCGCTTCCAAACGAACTAAAGAAATTCTGTTGAAAAACAAGGACTACCCCCCACCGACGCCTGAAAATATCAAACGAACTGAAAACCCCGTCATTGTGGTTCAGGATGCCTACACCACTTTCTATGAACCTGAACTTGTAAAAAGCGTTTTGGAACTGCTTCAAAAACTGGGCTATACGCCTCTGCTCGCGCCATTCCGGCAAAGCGGGAAAAGCTGGCACGTACGCGGCTTTAGCGAGAAATTTAAAAACATAGCGCTTGCCAATATCGCGCATTTGGAAAACATGTCCGAACTCGGTGCACCAATGATCGGGATCGACCCCAGCATCACACTTGTTTACCGTGACGAATATCACAAAATTCTGGATCGAAAACCCAAATACTCCGTACTGTTGTTACAGGAATTTTTATCTGTTGTTGTGCAATCGCGTGACCTGCCAAAAATACAAAAAATTCCACAAAGCACCTATCCGCTCTTCCTGCATTGCACAGAAAAAACCATGAAACCACAAAGTGCAGATGAATGGGCAACGCTCTTAAAAGCTTTCGACATCAATACGGAAGTAATTGAAACAGGATGTTGCGGTATGGCGGGCGCTTATGGGCACGAAGCCGAACATGTTGAATATTCCAAAGGACTGTATGAGCTGAGCTGGAAAGGCAAAGTGAACGATACAGCTTTGGTAACGGGATATTCCTGCCGCTCACAAATTCACAGGCTGGAAGACTTTACCGTCAAACACCCCCTGGAATTGCTAAACGAGCTTCTCTAAACGTTCTGCCGCTTTCATCCACCCCCGCTCTTTACATTTTTGAAGTAACGCGGATGGATCGCTTTCAAACTCCTGCTTCATCTCTTCGGCCCAGCTTTGCGCGCCACGTGTTTTCGGCATGGTTGATTGAAACACCTGCTTTGCATTACCAGGCAAAAATGCATCATTCAATCGCTCCCAATGACCATTCGGCTTGATCATCGTACGTTCGATATATTCTACGAACGGCCCTTCACCGTTGAAATCATAACGGCGTCCTTCCGGGCCATCAAAACTGAATGTACGCGGAATAGCGGCCACTGCGGCTTGTAACAATCCACCCAATTCCATCCCCGTATCAGGATCAAGCAATGTTTTTTCTGTGCCTGCAGGATCAATCACTTTGCGCCCATCAATAATATGACACAGCATGGTGTCCCAAATATTACCGGTCAAAAACGCTTCGTGGTTCACGCGCAGGCCGTTAAAAATCGTCCAGACCGCATACTGGCTGGCTTCCGTCGGATCGCCATCATGTTCAGCCAAAACGTCATTCAACCGATCACACTCTTCTTCCCATTTGGCTATATCCCAGTTCTCGGATAGCGCATTTTCCAGCGGAATTTTCCAAGGGCGCTCTTTGATCGACTTGGCTGCGCTTTCCAAAAACTTGTGCGCTTCGTCTTCGCTCACCTCATCATCATGCGCAAGCTTCTCCATGATCGGCTCCAACCCTTCCAACGGATCAGGCGCGGCCAGCATCATATCTGTAATATAGGCAGCCAGTTTCGGATGCGTCGTTTTCAAATCCGCGATATGAATTTGGCTGACAAACTGTTTCGGTAATTCCGGCGCATCTTCCGGAGGATCGAGATGCACCGCATCAGCAAACATATTTTTTGTTCGCTCACCCGTCGGAGAATTCAAAGAAAAATATGTTTCACCCAGATTATTTTCACCACGGCGATATCCCAACACACCCATGATCCGACCAACCAGAGGAATGCCTTGCGGCAAAGAACCATTCGATTGAATCTCGCCCCAAACATCTTGATCAGGAAACGTGCCGTCATTCAGTTGCGCACCCATCGTTGGCGTATCCATAATATAAGTCCGCACGGCGTAATGATCATCCCGCGCACCGTTTTGAAGATAAACGCTGTCAATATACTCACCTTCCTGCGCATCACCAACAACACGATCACCATCGCGGGTGTAATGCGGCACGGAATGAGAGGCTTTGGCCGGATCCCATTCTTCACGAGCCAGCTCGGACAAATCGTAATATTCGACTTTCAGGTAATCATTCCACAAACGGCGGGCGACTTCGGCGCGTTTCATATCATGCTCCTTGGGCTATCTCCTTGTTATTCTTTCATTATACATGGATAAAAGTTAAAAATCATTACTCACTCTGGACGCACTGCAAAAGCTGTTTTAGGGTAGAATTATGAAAGATATCTTGCTTGTCGGCGCAGGCAGAATAGGCGCCATGATCACCCAGATGCTGTCTTCTAGCGGCGACTATACCGTAACCGTTTCGGATCTTTCCAAGGATGCTTTGAAACGCATGCCGAAACATGATGCAGTAAAAACCCTGCAACTCGACATTCAGGATACAAAGGCTTTCGATAAAGCTCTAAAAGGCAAATACGCCGTAATCTCCGCCCTGCCCTACGACCTCACCCGATTAGTAGCCGCAGGTGCTGTGCGCAATAAGGTCAATTATTTTGACCTTACAGAGGATGTCGCAACCACAAAGTTTGTAAAGGAAATCGCAGAAGGCGCTGATAGCGCGTTGATGCCGCAATGCGGATTGGCGCCCGGCTATATCTCTATCGCGGCTTATGATCTGGTCAAAAAATTTGATACCGTTACAGACATTCAAATGCGTGTCGGCGCCCTATCCGAATACCCAACCAATGCGCTGAAATACAATCTCACATGGTCAACCGAAGGCTTAATCAATGAGTATATCGAGTCTTGTGAAGCCATCGTGGATGGTGAAGTCAGACAGCTTGCTCCACTCGATGGACTAGAGCAATTCTCAATAGACGGCACGAACTATGAATGTTTTAAC